>DAOMZC010000046.1:0-17111 GCA_035437965.1 Pseudomonadota bacterium | reverse complement strand
GTGCGCAAACCATACTCACGGGGGCTGTGAGCAGTGTGACCCAAAGTCCGGCCCTGCCGACGCTGCCAGAGCCTGTTCCCGATGAACGGCCGCATGCGCAGACAGCGCAGCCAACCAAAGCGGTGATGCTCGGCGCGAAGACCCCCCCGAATGCACCGCCAGCGGAGCTGCCCATACCAGCCCCGATCGCCGGTTCGGATGATGCAGCCTGGCGCCCACAGCAGAGCCACGTCTCGGTAGATCTGTATGCAGTCGAGAGTGATGCCGCCGGGCAGGTCTACGCGACGGGCGCGGAGGGCGTCATGCTGGTAACAGGTGACGGAGGCAGGAAGTGGCGTAGCGTAGTCACAGGAACCAAGGCCAAGCTGTTTGCCCTGGCAAAAAAGAGTGACGGCAGGGTCTTCGCCGCCGGTACGCAAGGTACGCTCCTTCTGCCGAGCAGTGCCGATCCCGACGGCTATCCGCGCTTCCGCCCCCGCCCCCTGCCGCAAGCCCACTTTGCCGATCTATGGGCGGCCTGCGGACATACCACCGGTGATCTATTCGTGGGCGGGGACCAGGGCGTCCTTTTGCAGCTGACCGCTGATGGCTCGGTGCGGCCGCAGCCAGAGCACAAGGGACTGCGCCTGCGGGCGATCGTGCAGGCGGATGAGCGGACGCTCTTCGCCGTCGGGGATGCCGGAACTGTACTGCGCGGTGAGCTGCGTAATACGCTGGCCACCTGGCAGCCCGTTCAGACGCTCGACGCGGGAGACTTGTGGGGGCTGTTGCCGCTCGGCCAGAAGCTGCTCATCGCCGGTGACTACCAACGGGACGTGGGCGGCAAGCGGATCAAAGAGGGCCTGGTACTAATCGGTACCTACCCCCAGGGTTGGCAGCGCAGCCGGACTCCCATCGGCACCAACCCCGTCTACTCTCTGGTGGGTCTTGCAGGGGACATGGTGCTCGGCGCCGCCTACGTCGGGACCCAGCCGTACTTGCTGCTTTCTCTAGATGGTGGCGCCAGCTGGCAGAAGCAAGCCGGCAATGAGCTCCCGGGTAAGCTACCCATCGGTAAGTATGCCATCGGCAAAAGTCCCCTTGGGGATCTCTTTATTGTCGGTCCCAAGGGAATGATCCTGCACAAGCGACTGCCCAGTCCCGGTACCAGCCGAGGTTCTCCGCAATGAACGACGCCCCCCTCGATGCCATTCAGGACCAGCTACGCCGATTCCATGAAAGTGGCGACCAGCGGGCGCTGGCGCAAGCGTTCACGGCTCTGCGTACCGAGTTCGTCGGACCGGTTGCGCGCTTCTTGCGGGAGGCACCCACTGCACACATCGTGGAGCAGGTTCTATCCGAGCTCCTGATTGAGCTGCTGAGCGTTCGTGCGGGAGCGCCGCCGCGCGTGTTGGCACCGGCTCATCATGATAACCCAGCCGCTTTCCGCAGGCGGGTGCTGCTCAACGCCTTGCGGGATCGCGCCCGCCGGAACAAGACCTACCAACGTGCCCTGGCGGCGCACGCGATCAACGTGCCACCGGCGAGCATCGCGACGCTAGAGCAGGTGGTCGAGCTCCGCCACATGCGCGCCAAAGTGGTCGCCTTGCTGCCCAATCTCGAGATCCGACGCCGGGTCGCGATCGCGCTGGAGCTTGGCATCGTGCTGCCGCTCGCTTGGCTCGAAGAGCTGGCGAATGAACTAGGACAGTCCTTAAGAGATCTACTCAGCCGTCTCCGCAGCCATGAGGCAGCGCCTTACGATGAGGAGACGAAGCTGCGTGTGCTCTATGGTCCACCGCATCGGCTGGAGCAAGCACGCGATGCCTTCCGGCAAACGGTGAGCCGCGCCAGCTTGGACCTGCAAAAGTGGATTCAACGAGGGCGCTCATGAGTAGCCACATGAATCGTTTGTTCGATCGGGGCAGCCGCGAGACCAAGATGCGGCATACGCTGAAACATTTTTTCAGCTTGCAGGAAAACTACTGGGGGCTACTTTCCGACATGAAAAGCTGGTTTGCTCGCTGGAATACCCTGCGGGCGGGCCAGGCGCTAAACCCAGAGCTCCCGTCCCTGGTCGAGCAGAACGGCGAGACCCGCAGAGCGGCCGAGACCGGCTACGGCGACTGGTTCGCCCTCGCCGAGCGCGCGGTGAACGAGGCCGAGCAGGCTGGCCAGGTGTTTGCAGAAGCAGGCAAGCCGGGCAGCTTCATCCTGGTCGGCAGCGCCGGCTTGGTCGTGATTGCCTCGCAGGAGGGTGCCCAGCTGGCCCTGCATACCTCGTATCGCTGCGTTCCCGCATGGCGTCAGCGGCTCAAGCAGCAGCCGGGCTCCACGGCTGCGTGGGAAGCCGCTGCTCTGGCCAAGGTGGACAATAAAGTGGCCGCAATTTCTGACCGCACGGCTGTCCGAAGAGCGCTTCGGCGTGCGTTGGATGTATTAGAAACGGCAGCTGCTCCCGTGCTGCCTCCCAGAGAGTCTGAATCATGAAGCGACAATCGCGAGAGCTGCTCGCTAATCAGCTGCAGCAAGTTCTGAGCGCCTACCAACAGGACCCAGGCGATCCATTCGAGATCGCGGTGCTCGCTGGGCTGCTGGCGCGCGACGCAGGCGATTCGCCGGCTGGTGGCGACACCGTGGCGAACGCCTTGGCGGAAGCCCGACGACTACAAGCGTCCAGTGCCCTGCAAGCAGGCTTGCCCAGTGAAGAGGTGGCGATCCAGATGGTCGATCGCGTCTGTGCGATCAGTGAGCTCGATTCGGAAGCCGAGCGCGCCGACGCCCTGCTCGATCTGGATGAGCTGTCTGCTGGCTCCTGGTTCCTGGGCGCTGCCCAACACTACGCCGCCCAGCTTGACGAAGCCGCATCCGCCATCCGCGCGTTTCCTTCCCTCTGGCGCGCTCTGGCACCGTGGGCGTCGCGCGTATTGGCGGAAGCACCACCGCTCCCCGGCGATCCCGCAGTGTGGATGTGGCAAGCCCTGGAGTCGTGCCAGTTCCCTACGGAAACGATAGCTCCGCCGGCCTGCGACACGGCACGCCGCGCGCTGGGGATCCCGCTTATGGTGTCGCGGTCCACGGCAGTCGCGCCCAGGCCGACGCTGCATGCGGCCTCGGATCTGCCGCCCGAGTCGCCGGTGCATGCGCTGGCAAAAGGCGAGGGCTTCGAGCTTGGACTTGGGGTCGGTGCTGATGGCCAATCGGTGCTGATCGTCAGCTGCAGCGCGACGCCCGAGCTATTCCATGCTGGACAGCCGCGCAACCTCCAGCAGCGAGGCGCAGGGCTCTACCTTACCCCGGCGCTGCCAGGACAGTACCGGCTCGTGGTCGGCAGCGAAGAGCTGCATGTAGAGGTTACTGATTGAGCAACCATTCAGTTCGCGAGCAAGTGCGGGCGGCAATCCGCCGCGGGCGACCGGATGTCGCCTTCGATCGCGTGGCTGAGATTCTACTATCAGGACGGCACGGGCTGGCTGCGCAGTACGAAGCGCTCTCGTTGCTGGACTATGTCGCCCAGCGGGTCCCAGCCACCGCAGCGACCGCGGACAGGCGGGCGGCGGCGGCGCAGCTTCAAGTGGCGCTGGCGCAGCCGCGCCGAAGAGTGGGCAGCGCAGAGTTTCCTGCTGTCGCCGGTAGCTATGGTCGGTTCGTCGCCGTGAGCGTCTCGGCCAGTCATGGCGCCGATGAGATCCATCCTGCCGATCTCGCCGTCGAAACGCAGGAGGCCACCCATGCTGCGCTCGTGGCTGCCCGCAGCTTGGCTGGCGATACTAGGCCCCTGCGTATCGATTTCGAATGTGGTGAAGAAGAAGTCATTCGCGGCCGCTCCTGTGGACTTGCTGTCGGGATGGCTGTAGTTTCCTTTCTGCATCGTCTCGAGCTGCCCGAGACTTATCTATTCTCAGGTGAGCTCGCTCCGCACGGCCGGTTACTCGGTGTCGCCGGCGTCGCTGAGAAGCTGGCGCTGCGCCGTGAGTGTCGTCCGCAGGCGGTGCTCGTTCTGCCAGCCGAGCATCATACTGACGAGCCTTGCGTAGAGCACGCAGGCACTCTCACGGAAGTGCTGGACCGGCTTGGTATTCATCCGGAGATGGATCTGACCAGCGTGCTCGCTGCCGTACGTAATGACTATCATTGTGGTCGCTGGCCGGCAGCAGCGCAGCGAGCCCAGGCCCTATTACTTCAGCCAAGTTTGCGAATCGAGGAGCGACTCGAGCTACATACGATTCTTTTGGCTGCCGCCAACCATCGCGGCGACCAGGCGCAGGCCAGAGAGCAGGCCGCCGCCATGCAGCGGTTGCTCACAGACCACTCGATACCATCCCAGCTGGCGGCCATCGCACTGGCCAACGCAGCAGTCCAGGCCGTGGATTTTCTTCGCCCCGCCGAGGCCGAGGCGCTGTTGGCGCAAGCAGCGGAGCTCTCCATCAAGCCCACCGATCCGGCTTGGATACATGTAAGCGGTACCCGAGCGCGGGTACGCATCCTCCAGGGTGATTTGGCCGCCGCACTGACCATCCGGAAACAAAACGCCCAGCTCTGCCGCGATGACGAGCGGGCCCGTTGCCTGGGGGACCTCGCGGATGGGTACTTGCGCTCTGGTGAGCTGGAGTTGGCGGGTGAGGCGCTGAGCGCCGCCAGACGTGCGCTTGCAGAGCTGCGCAGCCAGCGCCGGCGCCGCGAATATCTCCGTCAGACCGAGAGCTACCTGACCCTTTATGCGGTAAGGCTATCGGTAGCGCGGGCTGATGTAGAGCAGGCCCGGGCGCTCCTCGCTCCCGTTGCCCGGCTGCCTGCGGAGCAACTGATTGAGCTGCGCATAGAATCCGCCCTCCTGGCGACTTCGGTCGAAGAACGGCTTGATGCGATCGACTGCCTGTTTTCATCGCTGCCCCACCAGGATCAGCCGATCTTTCGCGTCCTCTACCTGCGCGCGCGTCTGCTCGCAGGCGATGGCTCGGCCCAGTCCGGGCTACAGACGATGCTCGGGCTGTCAGGGGTAGCTGGATCGGCCTTGTGCAGCCGTATCCCCTATTAGCGATTCTGTCATAAGCAACCCTGGCCAAGAAATGGATCGAGCTCGCTATGATACGACGCCTCAGTATCAGTGTGTCCAGTGGTCAGCCCCGCGAAGAGAAGGTCTCTTCGGAAAAAGAGTTTCGGCGCGCCGTCGAACGCGCTGACAAGCGCGCCGACATCGCAGTGGATGGAGGGACCAAGCAGCCGCGCGTCTATTGGCTGCAGGCCAAGAACATGCCCTCTTTCAACGGTTCTTCGCCGCCCGCGGCGCCCGTTGTAGTTGAACCGCCCGCCGTCGCCGCTCCACACCGGGAAGCTGCACCGGCGCCCCCGCCCGTGTCGACGAACATCGCTGCGTCATCGGGCACGCTGAGCAGAGCTCTGGCTGGCACGGAGCGCGACCTGGAGCTCGTGCGGGCCGAGCTCCAGGCCGAGCGCGAGCAGCGCAGCAAGAGTGTTGGGGACATCTCTATCCGAGCGCACGAGATCAGCAGTGAGCTGCAGCGGCTCTTGGAAGAGCTCAGCCGACTCGATGGCGCCGTGGGCAAGGTGCCAGCCCAGATCCAGGCTGCGCACGAGTCGCTGCGCGAGCAGCTCGCGCAGCTGCTGGTCCATGAGCTCCCACGGCTGAATGCGGCTGTGCACAGCCTGCAGACGAGTCTCTCCGAGCGTCCGGCACGCGACGAGCTGGGGCTGCTGGTGGCGAGCGCGGTCGCTCCTGCCGAAGCCAAGCTGGAACGCGCGATTAAAGACTTGCACGAGGAGCGGGAGCTCCTTGAAGAAGAGGGGCAGCAGCAGCGGCGCCGCATCCGCACCTATCTGCCGGGGGCAGTCGAGGAGCTCAAGCAGCACCTGGCCGAGCGGTCGACACAGCTCGAAGAGCTGCGTAAGGAGCTGCGCGAGGCGCATGTGCAGATTGATGGCCTGCAGCGCGACAACGCCCATCTTCAGCACAGCAGCGGCGCCCTCGATCGCGACGAAGTCGAGCGGCAGCTGGAGAAGCTGGCGGCCGAGCGCCGGGCCTTGGAAGAGCACAAGCAGCTCCAAGTCCAGTGCGACCAGCTGCGCGAGCAGGTAGCTGCCTACGCGAAGCTGGAGGCGACCTACAGGGCCGCGCAAGAGGTGCGCGCGCGCGATCAGCAGCTCGCCGAGCACGCGCAGCAGCTCGAGGAGCAGGTCGGCCAGCTGGACCGCGAACGGCAGCGGCTTGGCGACGAAGCGCGGCGGGCCAATCATCGCTGGAAGGAGCAAAGTCAGGATGTCTTCAAGCTGCGGCAGGATAACGAGGCGCTCACCGCAGAAGTGGAGCGTCTCAAGGCCGAGCTGCAGCGGCAGCGCGATCAGGTCGCCGCGCTGTCCACGGCGGCGCAGGAACATGCTGCCGAGAAGCTGGCGCTGGCCAACGAGCGGGAGGAGGCGGTGCGATTGCGCCGCGCGCAAGAAGAAGCTCTGCAGCGCCGCAGCCGTGAGCTCGATGAGCAAGTGCGGGCCAGCCTGGAGGCGCAGGAGGCTGCTCACGACAGCCGTATGGAGGTGCTCGAGGAAGCCTATCAGCGCAAGACGGCAGCCAGCGATGAACAGCAGCGCCTGTCGCATGAGCATCGCTACGAAGCCCAGCTGGCAGACCTGCGGCGCCAGCTTGCAAGCCTGACCACCGAGCGCGATCGCTACCACGAGGCGACGGCACGGCTCCAGGCCGAGCTGGATGGAAACCGCCGCGAGCAGACCCGCTGGGAGGCCGAGCGGCACGCGCGCGAGCTTGAGCTTCAGCGTCACCACAATACGCTCGAAGCGCTTGCCGCCAAGCACACCCAGCATCAGCAGGAGCTCGCCCAGGCCAAGGACCGGCTGACCGAACAAGAGCGTCTGCATCACGACAAACTTGCGCAAAGACGCAGCGAAGCCGACAAAGTGAACGAGCGGCTCGCTGGCCTGAATGCCCAGGCCGCGGAAGCCCACGGGCGTCTGACCACAGTGGATCAGCAGTACCGTGATGAGCTGGCGCTAGTTGCCAAGCTGCACGAAGAGCGCCGTCGCCTGGAAGAGCCGACCAGCCGCGAGGTGCGCGCAAAGATGATTGAGACGCCCTGGTTTGACCCGAGCGAGGATAAAAAACGGCGCAGTGCCCAGAATGCGCAAGACGAGCTGAAGTGGCTAGATGATTTGGACAGCCGCATTCGCAAAGCCGAGTTCATTTTCTCGCGCCGGCTGCTGGAGGCGTTCCACACCTCGCTCAAGATTACGCACTGGTCGCCGCTCACCGTGCTGGCCGGTGTCAGTGGTACCGGCAAGTCGGCGCTGGCGCGCTTGTATGCGCACTTTGGCGGTCTGCGCTTCCTGCTTGCGCCGGTGCAGCCCAACTGGGACAGTCCGCAAGATCTGTTCGGCTTTTTCAATCATATGGACGGTCGTTATAAAGCGACCCCGCTCTTGCGTGCGCTTGCGCAGAGTCAGAAGGACCCCGGTCATGGCGGCTTCGATGATGGTCTCTTGCTGGTCGCGCTCGATGAGATGAACCTCGCGCGGGTCGAATATTACGGCAGCGAGCTGCTGTCCCGCTGGGAGGCCCGTCGCGACGGCACCGAGCCGGAGGCGCTGCAGATCGATCTGGGGCACGGGGATCCCTACAAGATCCAGCTTGGCACCAATGTCCTGTGGGTGGGCACGATGAACGAGGACGAGACCACAATGTCTTTATCGGACAAGGTGCTGGAGCGTGGCAACGTCATCACCTTCCCCCGCCCGCACGACCTCAAGCGCCGGCAGCGCAGCGGCATCGCCGAAGGGCGGTCGTGGCTCTCGGCGCAGACCTTCCGCAGCTGGATGTGCGAGCCGGATACCCTACCGGAGCAGACCCGGCGCCGGCTGAAGGAAGTTCTGGAAGGAATGAATCATCAGCTGGGGCTGGTCAACCGCGCCATCAGTCACCGCACGCTGCAGGCCATCGAGCACTATGTCGCCAACCATCCGCGGGTGCGTGTCGACAGCAAGTCCGACGAGCCGTGGCAGCGTGCATTCGCCGAGCAGCTGGTTCAGAAGGTCATTCCCAAGCTGCGTGGTGTGCCGACCCACAGCCCCAACGGCAAGAAGTGCCTCAACGGCTTCGAGGAGCTACTAAAAGACAGCGCCACCGAGCTGGTCGCTGATTTCGCCAATGCCAGAGAGTCCGCCCAGTTCATGTGGACGAGCGCCCGCTACCTCGAGCTCGCGGTGGATGTTAAGTGAGCGCAGTCGCTGCATCAGCCAGCTTGCGTGAGCTGCCGCCGTGGGAGCGTCCGGCACCACCGCTGGCAGGGCTTGCTGCCCGAGACGCACCTGCAGAGGAGCTTGGGTGGTACGCCGCGCTGCTATCGATGGAAGACCTTTGGGCCTCGATCGTGGATGCTAAAGAACCAGACTGCGGCCAGGTGGTGACTCCGCTGCGCGCGCTGCTCGGTCGCTTCCTGGCCCACGTTAGCGGCGGTACGCCCGCCTTTCCGCTCGACGATCTGCAGCGTGTGACCGCCTTTTTGCAGCAGCCGCTCGACTCGATCCTGGACAATCCGAATGCTCGCCTGGCCCGTACCCACAAGGCGATGCCGTGGTCCCGGCTCGAAGAGCTGGACTCGCACTGCCTGACCTGGCTCATGCGCCAGCCGGGCCGCAATATGCGCGAGAAGATCGCGTCCTCCAGCCGGGCGCTGGGAGTGACGCGCTTACGCTCGGTCGAAGTCGCGGAAAACCGACTGGTGATCGCCGTCGCGCAGGAGCTTGCGCCCTGGATCGCGCTGCGGCTTTTTAACAGCCCCCCGGCCACCCATCCAGTCGACGAAGAGCGCCGGCAGCAGCTCATCGCGGTGCAAGCCTTAATCGACAGTGGGCTGCCGGCTTCGCAGCTTGCTGACGTGAAGCGCCCGCTGCGGGCGGAAGCGAATAATGCCTTGCTGGGTAGCGGTCGCTATGGCTGCATCTGGCGGTCGTACCTCTGCTTGACCGCGCGAGCCGAACACTTCGCGCTGCGCTGGCAGCTCGGTCCGCAGCTGGTCGCAGCGACCCTGGCGCTGAGCTTGTGGGCGCGGCTGGCGCAGCGCGGCGATGCCTTCGTGCCACAAGACTACGCCTGCGTCCAGCTGGCCGGCACCGGCTGCGGCGTTACCGACCTGCCGAGTCTGGACGTCATACTCAGTGCGGGGCGGCCGATCCGGCTCGCGATTGCGCCGGCCGCGGCGCCCACTTCTTTTGACATCTCCTTGTTTGATGCAGTTGATGGCGAGCGACTATGGCACTGGCAGATCGACACGGACTTGGTGCCGGGCGGCCCAGGCGCGACTTCGGTCTTGGTGCTGGTCACTGCTGAAGACGAAACCACCGCGGTGTTTGACGCGCCGGTCCATCCCGCGGCGCTGTTCGAGCTGGCCGCATCCTTGCTTGCGCACTTCGATCTCATCGAAGAAGGGCCCGCTTCGATCCACATCGCCGGCGTGCCCGGACACGCGCAATCCACGCCGCTTGCTCGCTTTCTCGGGCTCGATCTATTTACCGCGTGCCCCGTGCTTGTCGAGCCCGCGGGCCAGCCGATTCACAAAGAGCCGTGCGTCTTCATCGAAGCTGCGTTGACCGAGAGCAGGACCGATCGACTGACCGGAGCGGCGGCACTCGCCCTGCAGGGGGACCGCCCAGTTCAAAGCGCGTTTGCTCTGTCGGCATCCTGGGCCGCGATCGCGCGCGGCGAAAAAGTCGCAGTCGAGCTTGCAGAGATTCTGGCCTGGCTGCTGCCGACCGAGCTGCTGGCGTCAGAGTGCGAGGTCTGCCTTCCGGTTCCGGATGCGCTGGGGGAGCCCGGCGAAGCGCTGCTGCGCGCCGCGCTACCTTTGTCGGTGAGGTCTGCATGGATCATTCCACGTGCCGTTGCGGCCGCGCTGGCGCTCCGGGCGGCACAGGCGGAAGCGCTGCAGCCAGAGGATTCGCTCCTGGTCCTCGACTGGGGACCGCTTGGATTTGAAGCGCGGCTAATGGTGCTGCGACGCGACATCGGGGCGGCTTTGTCGCCCGATCCGCTTTTGTGGGAGTGTCCGGTTCCCTGGGAACCGGTCGCCGGCGTAACAGACTATTCGACTCATGCGCACTGGCTGGAGCTGACGCGCGCCGCGCTGCCTCCAGGAACTCCGGAGCCGTATATCGAAAAGTTGGCCAGCAGCGGACTCACGGCCCAGATGGCTCTCCGGACCTCGCCTGGGACAGCGAGCGCCGCTTGTGCCCTCTACGGCGGACGTGGTCAGCTTGGTCCGCTCGCGACGATTAGCGACACCATCCTCGCGGAGGCGGTGGCACGCGCAACCCGGCACTTTGCGGTGTGGCTCGACAGTCTGCGACAGGCTGGCGTCTTGCAGGATATCGAAGAGCATGTAGGGGGCCGGCCGCTGCAGGTGATTCTGTTGGGGGAGCCGCTGGACCTGCCACAGCTGGCCGCGAGCATGCGGGACTGCTGCGCGCAGGTGCTCCCGCAGGCCGTTCTGCATCCCAGCAGCGCGACGCTCATCGCAAGCGGTGCCGTCGAGTTCCTTCAGCGCCGGCGCCAACAACTACCCACCTTCGAGCTGGCGCTGCCGGACCTGTACTTGCGCGTCCAGGGTAGAGATGGGCGGCCCACGGTCCAGGATATCTTCCGCAAACGCCACGTGCGCCCAGGCGACGAAATTCGCATCCCGCCGCTTGCCTTCGAGCTGCCCGCCCGCACCCGCATCGAGCTGCCGCTGCAGCGTGATCCACAGGGTCGGCGCCCGATGACCTACAATGCCGTCCTCGATGAGCAGCTCGGCGAAGCGCTGCCGGTCGAGCTGCACGTCATCTACCGCTATTCCGAAGACGGCTTCCGCATCCTGATCCGGCCCCGCGAGCAGCCGGGTCGCGAGCCGCCCTTTCGCGAGCGCGAGATCCGCTGGGTACGCAGCTCGGCCGCCGTGGTCCAGCGGCAGCTCGTCGATGAGCCGCCCGGCTTCGTAGACCAGGCGGCGCTGGTAGACCCGCCATCGGCCACCGCGATTCGGCCGTATATGGACGACATCGACCCATTTCGGGTCCGCACGGAGGCCTTTCTTGCCGAATACGCCAAGACCGGCAATCAGGCTGGCTGGCCGCAGTTCAAAGAGCGACTACATGCTACAGAGAAATCGGTGACGCAGCTGTTGCAGCTTCTTCCCTGGGCCGCGATGCCTGCCCCAATCCGCGACCGAGTGCTCAACAGCTGGATCGAGCCCCTTTGTCTGCTTGCGGATCTCTCGCCCGCCCCGTACAAGCCGCAAAAGTTCCGGCCGAGCGGGGTCAATCAGCTGCCCAGCCTGCGCAAGCAGAACCGACAGCTGGGCGAGCTTGCAGAGCGCGGACTCAGCCGGTTGCGGCAGGACGCCCCGACGGAGCTGGCGCAGCGACTGTTCAATCGGGTGTGCGAAAAGGGCGGCGCGACCCGCGACAGCCTGATGAGCCTGGGCCGCGTATTCGCCGCACTGCCTGACCGCGTCAGCAAAGTTTGTGATCTCGTGCCGGTCGTAATTCGGGAAAGTCGTGAACAGTTCGCGGCGCTGTGGTGCCTGGCGACTGCGCTGTGGATGGCTCGGGAGCTGGTTCATGATATTGCGGAAGCGCAAGTCGACGGCCTGCTCGCAGCGCTTGCCAAAGTGCTGCACGCCGTAGACGACGATGTGAACCTTTACCATGAAGCAGGCATCGTGCTGTTCGCGCTGCTGCGGCTGCGCGGCACTGCGCTGCACCATCTGGTCGCCGCTGGCAGCCCGCGGCTCTGCGAGCTTGCCGACCGCATCGCGGAGCTCGACCGGGCGCTGGTACACGCGGGCAAACGGCGCGAGCCGCGCCTGACACTCGGCGAGCAAGATCAGCCACCGGCTGACATGTCGCGCTTCGCCGATGCGCTGTGCGCCGCCCTGCGCGGAGAGCGCATTGCCCTGATCCGGACCCTGGAGGACCGCGCATGAGCAACCCGCTTCAGTTTCTCCATGCTCGCATCGGTCGAGTCGATGAGTGGACAGTACGTGCCAAGCTGGTCGCCGGTACGCTGCCTGCCTCGACGGCGCACGCCGCGCAGAGCTTTCGCCGCTGGGTCAAGCTGGATGACGAGCGCGGTCAGCTTTACGCCCAGCTGGATGCCGCGAAGCTGGAGCTGCACTTTGCAAGCCGCTCGGCCCATCGGCAAGTGCAGCGAAGTCTGCCCAGCTGGAGCCGCCCCTTCGCCTGCTATGTCGAACTCTCGGGAGTCGCCGACAGCACGCTGGAGGGCTCGCTATTTGTCATGCGCACGGCGCTGCCCACCAAGCTTGCAGCGGCGCCCACCATCGTCATACCGACCAAGCTTCTCGACGAGATAGAACAAGGGCGCCGCTTCTCACTGAAGGAGCTGGCGCACGCGGCGGTGCTGCCTTCCGGCTTGGGGCCGCTCCTGGTTGTGACCACTCCGCTGCTGCTCGGCACGGCCGCGACCGACGGAGCTCCTGTGGTGCAGGTGCACCTGCACAACCGCTGGACTTTGCAGTGCGAGATCACGGGGCTGCCCGGGCGCCAGTACCTCATGACCACCCGTATCGAACGCGAGGGACATACCAGCGAGATCCCGGATGGTCGTCTGGTCGCCCTGCCCGCCGCTCCGGTGGTCGTTGGCGAGGCCGCGCAGGTCGCGGGAACCGATCTGAGTCCGCTCCAGCCGGTCCGCCACGAAGTCATCGAGGCCTGGATCGCCTACGAGCAGCTCGATCGTGATCAGCGCCTGCAAGATCTCAGCCGGCGCCAAGCGCACCCGCTCGAGTACACCGAAGTCGACGCCCAGCAGGCGCGCGAAAAAGACAGCGCTTTTCACGTCATCCTGTCCCAGCCGCAGCTCGTCACCGAGCACTGGCTCGATCCCAGAGTCGTCGGCCAGCGGCGGGCGGTTCAGGTGCGCGTGCCGGTGACGATCATCGATCTCGATGATCGTCAGGATGCAGCCAGTGGCGAGCTGCTCGAGTTCCGTGACGTCGGCGATGGTCGACTAGACGCGGTGTTGCGGCTGGAGGACGGCCGCCGCACGCCACCGGTGCGCGGCCGCATCATTGCCATCGCCGATCGGAAAGAGCAGCGGCAGCGGGAGCGACGCAAGCGGGCGCTCGATCGCCTGCGGCGCGGTACGGGTGCCAATCCCGAGCTCCTCGGTTGGCTTCTCAACCCGCGGTCGATTCCGGAGCTTACGCTGGCCCGCGATCCAGGACGCCATCGACTGGGGCACCTGGACTCGCATCAGCGCCGGGCAGTCGGACTGGCGACCCAGACTCCCAGCCTGGTCCTGGTGCAAGGTCCGCCGGGCTCGGGCAAGACGACCGTGATCCGCTCGATCCTCGACGAGCTACGCAGACGGCGAGCGCCGGCAACGACTGGCGACCGTCGGCCCGGCGACGAAGGGACCTCGCTGCGCGTGCTCGTCAGCAGTACCCAGAACGAAGCGGTGCGCAACGCGGTGGAAAAGCTCAGCGATGATGCGGGTCTGGAAGTGTGGGTGATGGGCGATAAGGACGAGAGCGCAAACCAGCGGCTGCAGCTTGCCGAGCGCGCCAAGCGCATCGCCGCCGAGCTATGGAACGACCTGCGCGACGCGCCACGCTTTCTCGCTTATGAACGCGTGCGCCGCCTGCACGATAGCCTGGCTCAGCTTCGCGCAACTCTTTACGAGACCGGCATGGGTCCCATCCTGCTCCACCGCTTGCAAGAGCTGGCAGCTGCAGAAGAGGCGACCGAGCTTACCGCGCTCCTGCGCTCTCAGCTGCCGGCTCTGGCCACCCGGCTGGCCGCGGCACTCAAGCCCCCTGATGACGAGCCGCCGCGCCTTATCAGCGAGCCGCCGACCCCCCTTGCTGCGGCGGTGGCGTCGCTCGGGGTTGCGCAGCGGCTCGATGTAGCGACTTGGCCGCAGCTGGCTGCAGGTCTTGCCGGGCTGGCCGAGTGCATGACCCGGCCGAGTAAGCAGGACGGCGCGCTCCTCGAGCTTTGTGAGCACTGGCTCGACTGGCAGCGGCGCCTGCGGCGGGAGTCCGCTCGCGGCTTTAGCGCCGAGTCACTCGCCGCGGTCGCCACGCTGTGGACCGAGACCGCAGCAGCACTGGCTCTTCGGAGCCAGCCTGTGGACCCGCCGCGCGCGGTCGCGCCGCCCATTTCTGATGAACTCTGCGATGCTCTGCACGCCTGGGTCCAGAGAGCCTGCTCTTTGGCCGAGGCAACGCTGAGCGCGCGCGAGGAACAGGAGGAAGCCGCGCTGTCCCGCTGGCATCGTGCGCTCGCCGAGGAGCCTGGCCGCCTAGCCGAGCTGGTCGAGCGCCACGCCACCCTCACCGCCGCCACCTGCCAGCGCGCCGATCCCGCCCGCGGCGACGAAGAGCCGGCGGAGTTCGATGTCGTGATCATCGATGAGGCGGCTCGCGCCGGGATCGATGTGCTGATTCCCATGGCGCTTGGCCGGTCCATCATCCTGGTGGGTGATCACCGTCAGCTCCCACCGCATATCGAGCATGAGCTCGAGGCCCAGCTGGAGCAGGGCCTGCGCGAGCGCGTCGACCTCAAGCGGGAGTCGCTGTTCAGCTGGTTGTGGCACGGGATGCCGCGCAGCAACATCGTCTCGCTCGCGCGGCAGTACCGGATGCACGAGGACGTCGGTCGCTCGATCTCGCGGCTGTTCTATGAACCCGAGCTCATTTTAGAGCACAACCATACGACGCGCTCGACCTTCGATGTATGTGGCAATCAGCCGCTGGTCTGGATTGATACAGCGGACGTCCTGCAACTGCCGGCCAGGCGCGCCGAGCACCCCGAGCAGAAGTGGCCGTGTGACGAAGAAAATCACTACGAGGCCGCACTCATCGTCCAGCTCATCGCGCGCGCCAACCGCGAAGAGCTAATGGGCTGGCATCGCGAGACCGGAAAAAAGCCCATCGGCGTAATCCCCTTTTATGGTCGGCAGCGCGACCTCATCGCCGAGCTCATACGCAGTCGCCTCGACCCCTCATTGGCCGAGCTGATACAGCTTGGAACCGTGGATAGCTTTCAGGGTCGCGAGTTTCCGCTCGTCTTCCTCTCCACCGTTCGCAGCAACTTGCGCGGCTTCGTCGGCTTCCTTCGCCTGCCCAACCGCGTCAATGTCGCCATCTCGCGGGCGCAGCGGCAGGTCATTTTGCTCGGTGACAGCCGCACCCTGGCAGCGCGCGGGGCGGGAAGCGAAGAGCTGGGCCAGCTGCATGCCGAGCTGCTGGGCGGGCAGCTCTGCGGCCGGGTGCTGCAGAGTGCGGAGGTCGTGCGATGAACGAAGCAAGTACCATCCGGCGCCTCTGGTTGCCGATGCCGGTCCGGGCAGTTCCGGTTCGCGTGGTTCTGGATGCGGGCACGGATCTGGACGCACTCGAAGAGACAATCCTGCACTTGCTGCGCATCGGGCCGCGTGATGAAAGTACGCTGGCCGCCAAGCTGCATGTGGGCCTTGACCTCGTGCTCTCGGTTCTCCATCACTTGATCGATCGTCAGCTGGTGATAGCGCCGGACGAGGAGTCACAGCTATACCGTGCAGCCGGTGATGTGCAACTGGCGCTTGCCGCGCACTCGCAGCCGGCCTGGGCCTTTTTGAGTCCTCATACGGAGGCGTTCTTGCCGATGATCATTCTTGGCGAGCGTGCCATGCGTGAAGACGGCCACAGCCCAAGAGGGGAAGTCGTGACGGGCGCTATGCCGCATTCCCGGCCAGCGCTCCAGCGCCCCGAACTTGAGCGACGCTTGCGCGAGCTCATCGCGCGGGGCCAGCTGTCGGTCTATTGTGCGCGTGCGCTGGAGAAGCGTCAGCACGACGACGCAGCAGCCGAAGGTGAGATCCCGATCGCGGCGCGCCGGGCGCTGCCCGCAGCCCAGTCGCCGCGCGTACGGTCGTTGATCCTTGATGTCGCGGGCAGCCATCGCAATTATGCTTCGCGCACCGCGTGGGTGGCCGTAGACCTGCTGCCGCGCCTGCGCGGTGCCGCCGTGTGCGTCCTGCACGAGCCGACGATAAATCCCAGCGTGGAAGACACGCCGATCGCGCCAGGGCTGTCGGCGTGGCTATTGCAGCACGCGCAGGATGTCTGGATGGTGCTGCAAGAACGAGCCAAGCAAGTTGCACTCGACCTCTCGCTGGTTTTGCAGCGCGCACGCATCGATAGTGAAGAAGAACTCGACCGGCAGGCGCGTGAAAGGATGCGTGACCTATTGGTTGCGCATGGGCTGCGCGAAGTGCAGCCGCCACCGGGTGGCCCGCCGCTTATAGAAAGTATCCACGAAGCCGAGCGCTGGTTGATCCTGGCGCAGAAGGAGTCTGCGTTTCGCCCCCAGGCTCGCGATGCCTGGTCGCATGCCATCGAGCACCTCATGCGCAGTCTTGCTGAGCCCGCGCGCCCGCGCTTGCAGAAATGGCGCGCCAATCGTCGGGCCCGGACTGCTAGCATCGATCAAGCGGCGGCGAAGGCGCGTTTGGATGCGCTGCGCCTGTACGGACGGCTGGGCCCCTCGGAGCGTCAAGTCATCGAATCGGCTTGCACTCCGGATCTGGCCGATCGCCTCAATCTGGAATCTCCGGGCGCGGGTACCTGTCTTGCCCTCTGGCTGCTGCCCCTCTTGCTTCTGGACTCTGCAAGCGCCGAGCAATATGGGCGTCACGTTCTGTCTGCAGTGGAATCCGAGCCGCGACTTTTCGACAATCTGAACGAGCTTGTCGCAATTCGCAACGCGACCTTCCATGAAGGCCGCAAGCAGCGCCCCATGGATGCGAGTGGAAATCTCATCGAACACACAGAACGCCATCTCGTGGCAGCCTGGGCTGCCTTGCATCGCGCCTGGCAAGCAGCGCCACCATAATAATCGCCAAGCCCTTCCCTCAAAGTCCCTGCAGGCGCACCGGGTAGACCCACTACATGTGAATTGCCGACATTCTGACGCGGCGCAGGCATTACTCATTAAGTCAGCGAATTTTGAATGAGGCTGTCAGACCGCGGGGCGGCCTCGCGTATCACATCGCGGGGAGTGGCCGAGGGTTCCCTTAGAAGTCCTTGCCACTACGAATTGTATACCTGGACATACCTGAACGG
>DAOMZC010000045.1:0-17207 GCA_035437965.1 Pseudomonadota bacterium | reverse complement strand
ACGCCTGGGGGGCAAGTTGGCGCTGACAAAAAAGGATCTCCGGTCGGCCCCACGCTTGGGGAGGCTTTTTCGGGGGGAATCAGTACTGGAGGCGGAGGCCGAGCTGGAGGCGGAAGGGGCGCTGGCGGCTGGTGATCTGGCCGAAGGTCGGCAGGTCGCGCTCCTGCAGGCCGGTGGCGGAGTCGAGGTTGAAGAGGTTGAACAGGTCGGCGATGAGGGTCAGGTGGACCTTCTTTAGGATCGAGCCCAGGTCGTAGGAGACGCGGGTGTCCAGGGTCAGGGTGGCGGGGAGGCGGAACTCGCTGATCGCGGCGACGTCGTTGGGCATGCTCGGCTCGGTGCCGGTGGGCGAGCGGCGGTTGGTGAAGCGGGCTTCGTTCTGGTTGTAGAAGCGCTTGGTGAGGGGGGCGCCGCTGAGGTAGTTCATGAAGGTACCGACGGTGAGGCCCTTGTAGGTGTACGAGGCGCGGATCTTCAGGTTGTGGCGGTGATCTTCGGGGAGGAAGCCGTCGAAGCTGCCGAACAGGCGCCGGTTGTAGAACTGCGACAGGCTCTGCAGGCCGCTCACCTGGGCGAACTGCTCGGCGCCGGGGCCGTACAGCCAGGACAGGGTGTACACGACGCTGAAGTCCCACTCCTGGCGCGGGCGCGACTCGAGGGTGAAGTCGACGCCCTGGTAGACGCGCCAGTTCTCGTCGGGGCGGGCGTACAGGAAGATCTGCTGCGGCTGGCCGTTGACGTGATCGATGACGCGGGTGCCGGACGGATCCCAGATCTGGTTGGCCTCGATGCTGTCCCAGATGTTGCCGACCCGCTTGTAGGTGTAGTCGACGCCGGCGGCGGAGTTCTGGAACACCTCGCGGCGGAATGACAGGGTGATCTCGTCGGTGTGGGGGGGCTCGCGATCCTTGAGGTTCTCAAGGCCGCGCAGGACCTTGCCGCGCTCGGGATCGGAGAAGTCGTTCTCGACGCGGTAGCCGTCGATGCCGCCGGTGGTGTTGCGCGGCGACCAGCTGCTTGTGCTGTGGTTGTACTGGTTTATCGTCGAGGTCGCGGAGATGTCGGCATAGGTGGAGGCCAGGAGGGACAGGACCTCGTTGGCGCGGCCGTAGTAGGCGGTGAAGATGGTCTTCTGATCCTGGGTGAGGTCGAAGACAAGGCCCAGGCGCGGTCCGAAGCCGAGGAGGTTTGACACCACCTGGCCGACGCTGTTGGTGGTCTGTCCGTAGTCGATGCGCAGGCCGGGGTTTATGCGCAGCCAGCGGGTGACCTGCCAGCGGTCCTGGACGAAGGCGCCGATCGAGAACCCGGACTGGTGGTTCTGGTAGGCGGGCGAGTCGGTGCGCAGGTAGCAGCCGGCGGTCTGCCGCTGCTCCTCCAGGCACAGGCCGGCCTCGCCGGGGCCGCCGCCTTGGTTGCTGTAGGTCGTGCCGCCGGGGGTGCTGATGTCGGCCGAGTGGTAGTTCCAGCGCGACTGGATGCCGAACTTCGCCTCGTGCTTGCCGGCGAGGTTGCCGCGCACCGAGATCGACGGATCGAACTGCACCGTGTAGCGGCGATCAAAATAGAGCACGCCCCCCTGGTACCAGGTGGTGCCGTCGTCGTTGTTGACCTGCTGCGGGCGATCGGCCAGCCACTCGTCGTTGGCCGGCGAGAACCTGCCGGTGCCCTTGTAGGCGGAGTTGTCGATGCTGCCGAAGTATCCCTGGGGGGCGATGTCGATGGTGCTGTACTGGAAGCCGGCCTGGATGTTGGTGTTGACCTTCTCGTTTATGAAGTAGTCCCACTGCAGGATCGAGAACACGCCGCCCTGGTTCTGGTGATCCTCGGCGACGCCCAGGCGGTAGGGGTCCTGGTCGACGTTGTCGAAGGACGCCGGATCGGTGGAGGCGGACAGGGTGAGGCGGTGGCGCTCGCTCGGCGCCCAGGTGAGCTTGAGGCGCGCCAGGTAGCGGTTGGCGATCTGGGTCGGGGTCTGCAGGTAAAACGGCGGCGCGACGTTGATCGAGGTGTCGTCGCGCTTGTACTCGAACGACAGCGCCACCCACAGCTTGTTTTTGACCAGCGGGCCGCCGAGGTTGAAGTTGGCCTGGTAGCCGGCGTTGGGCGAGCGGTCCAGGCGCGAGAACGGCCGCAGGCCGGCGTACAGCTGCGAGCCGAACTGGTTGCCGGCCGACAGGCTCTGGTGGTTTACGTAAAACGACGAGTCGAGGTGCCACTCGTTGCCGCCGGCGTTGGTGATGAGGTTGATGACGCCGCCGAGCTTGTTGTACTGCGCCTCGGCGCCGCCGGTGAGCACCTCGACCGAGGCGATCGAGTCGAAGTTTATGTTGGCCGAGAAGGTGTTGGTGACCGGATCGGTGATGTCCAGCCCGTCAACCAGATAGCGGTTGTGGGAGTCCATCGCCCCTTTGATGTTGGGGTTGCCCTGCCCGGCCGAGAACGACACGCCGGCGACCTGCTGGGTGATGCCCTGGTAGGTCCGCTGCGTCGCCACGCGCGACTGGGTGTCGGCGGTGAGGACGGTGCCGGTCTGGGTGGTGTCCGGGCGCGTCATGCGCCGCTCTTCGATGATGACCTTCTTGTCCTCGGTGGCGAGCTCTACCGACCACTCGATGTTGAGCGGGAAGGTCTCGCCCTGGCGGACGGCGATGCGGCGGCGCAGGGGCTTGGCGCCCTCGAAGGCCAGCTCGACATCGTAGCTGCCGGGCGGCAGGGCGTTGAGCTCGTAGCTGCCGTCTTCGCCGGTGCTCACCGAGCGCGGACCGCCGATGAGCGCCCCCGACTTGATGGTCACCCGCGCCCCGGGCAGCGGGGCCTGCGACAGCTTGTCGGTGATGACGCCGGCGATGCGGCCGTTCTGCTCGCCCACCGCGTGGGCGGGGCGCGGCGCGAGGACCAGCACCGCCCCGGGAAGCGCCAACGCCAGCCCGGCCATCGGAGGAAGCCAGCGTCGAGACAACGTCAATTTCGCCACGGAGTGCTCCAAGCAGCAAAAAGGTTAGGGCAGCTGCAGGCAGTAGATGTACCGGCCGGTGTCGGTGACCGTGGCCGGATCGATGTTCGCGATCAGACGCTCGGGGTTCTTCGGGTCCTTGGGCGCAAACGCCAGCACCCGGCACACCGGCGAGTAGCCGTCCTCGCCGCGGCGGAAGTGCAGGAGGTCGAAGCCGTCGCCGAGCTCGCCGTCGACCACGGCGCCCATCGGGCCTCCTACGTGCTTGCTCGGGTAGTACAGATCCTGGGCGACCATCCGGCGGGCGCCGGCGGGGGCCTTGGGCCCGTAGACGATCTGCTGCGGGATGTAGCCGCCGTCGAGGTAGGCGAGCAGGTACTGCGCGTAGAAGCCCCAGCGCTGCGGCCCGAGCAGGGTCGTCGGATCGTGGGGCTTGGCGGGGTCGGCGTAGCGGACGTCGGCCGCCGGATCGATGATCGCCATCGCCAACAGGCGCCCGCTCGGGCGGGCGACCGGGAGAGCGTCGGGGGCGCCGCCCTCGGGCCGGCTCAGGCTGAGCGTCACGTCGGTGCGGGTGACCAGGCTGGCCTCGCTCTTGGCGTCCTGGCAGCGGTTGCCCTTGGACTCGACGACGACCTCGCTCACCACTGGCAGGTAGTCGGAGCTGCCGGCGGGGTCGCTGTCCTCGGGCAGCCGGGTGAAGATGTTGCCCTGGCGGTCGAGGCGGTAGGCTTCCTCGCGGCGGTGCAGGACATCGTAGACGTAGCCGTCGGGCTTGTCGCAGCGCGCCGAGTCGGCGGCGGCGCCGTCGGGGCCGGGCTGCGGGTCGAACACATAGGCCAGGGGGAGCTCGGCGCCGAGGTCGAGCGGGTCATCGCTTGCCGCCTGGGCGCCGCTGAACGGCAGCGGGTAGTAGCTGATGGCGGTGTCGCGCACGCGCGCGCTGACGTACTGGAAGATCCCGGCGCCGGGCCGCTTGCCGTCGCCGCCCTTGCCCAGATAGGCGGCGGGAAACTTCACCGGATCGACGGCGCCGGCCAGGTACTCGCCGCTGTGGCGCTCGTAGGGGTTGCAGCCGAGCCCGAGCAGCATCGGTGCAAACAACCCGAGGCCGAGGCCGAGGCCGAGCCCCGGCCCGAGGACGCTTGACCACCGCCGGCCCTTCCGCAGCGGCGAACCAGTCGGGCGACGGTCCCAAAGGCCAGGTGCCAGGCCAGGTGCCCGGTCCTGGCAGGGACCCGGCTTCGGCGAGCGAGGCAGACAGCGAAGGCGCATGCACGGACTCCAAGACAAGAACACGTTTCTTCGGTGAGCAGCCGCAAGGGTAGGGCGCGCCAAGGTCGCGTGGCAACAGGCATTTTTGGCCGCAAAGCGGGCCTTTGGCGGATTAGAAAAGCTTCGCTGCGGCGTGCTACGTTGCGGTCCATGCGCACTCCCGCGAAGGCCGGTCCCCGGACCAGGTCGCCAGCCAGCGTGCCCGGGCGCTCGCCGAAGGGTCTCAAGGACCCAAAGCCGCCCGAGGCCACCGCGACGCCCGAGACCCCCAAGACGGCGGCGGCGACGACCACGCCCGTTACGCGCGCAGAGAGGCCGGCGGCTCGTCGGCAGGCGCCCGGTCGCCCGAGCGCTCAGGCGGCGGCGCCGGCGGACAAGCTGCCGGCCGACTGGAACCGCGCGCTGGCGGCGCAGGTGACCGATCCCTACTTCGCCGAGCTGTGCGAGTTCGTCGCCGCCGAGCGCGAAAAGGGCCCGGTCTATCCCCCGGCGGAGCAGGAGTTTCTCGCGCTGCAGCTGACGCCGCTCGCGGCGGTGCGGGTGGTGATCCTCGGCCAGGACCCCTACCACCAGCCGGGGCAGGCGCACGGGCTGGCCTTCTCGGTGCCGCCGGGAGTGCCGCCGCCGCCGTCGCTGCGCAACATCTTCAAGGAGCTGCACAGCGACCTCGGGGTGGTGGTACCCAAGGGGGCCGGCTGCCTGACCGGCTGGGCGGCGCAGGGCGTGCTGCTGCTAAATACGGTGCTCACCGTGCGCGCGGGCGCGCCGGGCTCGCACAAGGGGCGGGGGTGGGAGCGCTTCACCGACTCGATCATCGCCGCCACGACGGAGCTCGCGGTGCCGCCGGTGTTCGTCTTGTGGGGCGGGCCGGCGCAGGCCAAGCTGACGCTGCTTGGTCAAGGCCGCCATGCCGTGATAAAAAGTGCTCACCCCTCGCCGCTGTCCGCCTGGGGCGGCTTCTTTGGCAGCCGGCCGTTCTCGGCGGTGAACCAGGCCCTCTCTGACCGGGGACAAGCGCCCATCGACTGGAGCATCGTTACATGACCAAGGTACGCAAGCAGCGGTTTGCCGGGCTCGATGTGATCGTGCTGGGCGGGGATGATGGCCTGGGCGGCGGGCAGGGGCCGCTGTGCGTGCTCCTGCATGGCTTTGGCGCCTCGGGCACGGACCTCGTGCCGCTCGGGCGGATGCTCGGCGGGCCGCCGGGTCTGCGCTTCGCGTTTCCGGCGGCGCCGCTGTCACTTGGCGGCGGTGGTGGCGGCTACTTCGCGATGGCGGACTCGCGGGCGTGGTGGCTGATCGACATCGAGCGCATCCAGCGACGGATGCTCGGCGGCGCGGTGGACGAGTTCGTGCGCGAGGAGCCCGCCGGGCTCACCGAGGCGCGCGACCAGCTGACCCAGGCGCTCGGCGAGCTTTTGCGGGAGCTCGGCGTTCCCGCGGGACAGCTCGTGCTCGGCGGCTTCTCGCAAGGGGCGATGCTGTCGCTCGACGTGGCGCTGCGCACCGACGTGGCGCTGCTCGGGGTCATCCTGTGGTCGGGCACGCTCATCGCCGAGCCGCAGTGGCGGCCGCGGCTTGCGACGCGCCGCGGCCTGCCGGTGCTGCAGAGCCACGGCCGCCAGGACCCGATGCTGCCGTACTCGATCGCGGCGACGCTGCGCAGCCACCTTACCGCCGCCGGGCTGCAGGTCGACTGGCACGAGTTCACCGGCGGCCACGAGATCCCGCTGCCGGTGCTGCAGGCGACCAGCGACTTCCTGAACCGGGTGACCGCGGCCTAGCTACTTCTGCGGCTCGGCCAGCGTCCGCCCGACCTGCAAAGAGGACTCCTGGGGCGGCCCGGCGTCCAGCGTCTCCGCCGCCGGCGTCCCGAGCTCCTGCAGCGTCTCGTGCTCGTCGGACAGCTTGGACTCGTCAAGGCCGGCGGCGCGGTGGTTGCGCCACCAGTTCTTGGCCTGCGCCACGCTCCAGCCGCCGGCGCAGCTGCGCAGCGCATCGGCCAGGCTGGAGGTGTCGGGGAAGCGCCGCTCGACATCCTTTTCCAGGCAGCGCAGGACCACCGCCTCCAGATCCGCGGGGATGTCGGCGCGGTGCTGGGACGGGGGCCGCACCGGCTCGCCGATGTGCGCCGCCATGAGCTCGACGGCGTAGCCGGTCAGAAACGGCGGGTGCCCGGTCAGAAGATAATAGGCGACCCCGCCGAGGCTGTAGATGTCGGTGCGGGCGTCCAGAGCGCGGTCGCCGATGATCTGCTCGGGCGACATGTACGCCGGCGTCCCGAGCAGGCTGCCGCCCAGGGTCACGTTCGGGTAGATCTCCTCGGTGTCGGGCTCTGCCGCGTCGACATCGAACTGCGGCACCGGCTGGGTGGCCAGCGTCGACTGATTCCCGGGACCGCTCACCTTCTGCACCAGCCCGAAGTCGAGCAGCTTCACCACATCGAAGCGGTTGCCGCGGGCGCAGACCAGGATGTTGGCCGGCTTGATGTCGCGGTGGATGAGGCCCACCCCGTGCGCCTCGCGCAGGGCGTCGCAGATCTGGCTTAGCAGGTAGACCACGCGCTCGGGCGGCAGGTGGCCGTAGCGCCGCACCAGCTCCTCCAGGCTGAGCCCGGGGACGTACTCCATGACGTAGTAGAAAGTCCCGTCTTCGGTGTGTCCGTAGTCGAAGACCTCGACGATGTTGGGGTGGGTCAGCGAGGCCATCGCCTGGACCTCGCGCTCGAAGCGCACCAGGCTACTGGGGTTTGCCGCCGCCGGTCTTATGAGCTTCACCGCGCACGGCCGGCGCAGCAGCCGGTGGTGGGCCAGGTACACCTCGCCCATGCCGCCGACCCCGAGCTTGCGCCGCAGGGTGTACTGCCCGAGCCGGCGGGCCTCGGACACCTGGCGCTGCAGGGTGTCGATCTTGCGCACCGCGCTGATGCTCATGATCGAAGAGGGAATCAGGAACATGCCGAGCAGCCCGGTGAGCTGCAGGTAGCTGGCGGTGAGCTCCGGCTTGGTGAACACGGCGGCCCCGGTCGACACCAGGATGAGCCCATAGGCGGCGCCGAGCAGCGTCATGATCCGCGGCAGGTTCGTCGGAATGTACAGGATGTAGCCGAGCAGGTAGCACGACCACGGGAACGCCCACGCCATGCTCGCCAGCAGGATGCCGTCGTGGGCGCGAAAGCTCAGCTCGTGTCCGGGCAAAAGGACCCACAGCGCGGCGCCGTTGCCATCGCGGGCGAACAAGGACTGGAGCAGCGGGTAGGACTGGCCCCCACAGAGCCACAGGTACTGCATGATCGCCTGGTACGACAGCATGCTGATGAACACCGCGCTCTCCAGGCGGCGCAGCTGGGTGATGGACAGCTCGGGCCGGCGCCACAGATAAAACAGCGCGGCGGCCAGCATCACCGTGGCCCCGACGAGCAGCCCGAGGTCGAACGCCTTGCCGTGCAGCTCCAGCCCCTGCAGCACCAGGCGCCGCAGGAGGAGCAGCCCGACCAGGCTCAGCATGAGCAGACAGCCGACCTGCAGCCGCCGGTGCAGGAGGGCGCGCAGCGTGGCCTTGTCGTCGCTCTTGCTCTTGCGGGCAAAGTGCGTCAGCCGGTGCGAGGCCGCCGAGGCCGTCTCGCCGCTCAGGCTGCGATCTGTAGAGCTTGAAGCCGGCATGCGGGGGAGCGACCTGACCGCCCCGGAGTATTATAACCGATGGGTGGGGCCGCTCGGGCGGCGGAAGCTGCCGGCGCTTGTTCGCTGCCGCTCTTGGTTATTGGGGGGCCACCGAGACGGTCGCCATCGGCAGCGTGAAGTGGAAGCGGGTGAGCTTGAACGGCGTGCTCTCGGCCCAGATGCGCCCGCCCTGGGCCTCGACGAGTCCCTTGCTGATGTAGAGGCCAAGGCCAATGCCCTGGATGTCGGCGGGGAGGGTCCGCTGGCCGCGGCTGAAGCGCCGGAACAGGTGGCGCAGATCCTCGGGCTCGATGCCGCGGCCGTGGTTCTGCACCACCACCTCGATCGACTCGTGCTGGGCGGTGAGCTCGACGGCGATCTCGGTCTCGGGGGCGCCGTACTTGACGGCGTTGGACAAGAGGTTGCTCAGCACCTGCTCGACCCGGTCGGCGTCGGCCCACACCGGCGCCAGCACACCGCTGATGGTGAGCCGGACGGGCCGCCCGCGCAGCTCGCCGAGGTTGAGCTGGGCGATGACCTCGCGGGTCAGCGCCTCCAGATCGAGCGACGCGCACTTCAGGGTGAGCCGGTTGGCCTCCAGGCGCGAGACGTCGAGCAGGTCGCTGATCATCCGCTTGAGGCGGTGGTTCGCGCGCTTGATCCGCTCGAGCGTCTGCCGCTCGGTGTCCGACGACAGGCCGTCGTGCAGCTGGTGCAAAAGCTCGATGCACAGCTCGATGGTCCCCACCGGCTGGCGCAGATCGTGGGCGACCATCGCCGACCACTCGGTGCGCAGCTTCTCCAGGTCCTTGAGCGGCGAGATGTCCTGGAGCACCATCACCGCGCCCAGCCGCTGGCCGTCCTGCCGCTTGATCGCGGCGGCGCTGATCAGCACCGGCAAGAGCTTGCCCTCGGGCAGGCCGACCAGGTACTCCTCACCCGGGCGCGCTTCCTCGTCACGCAGCACCCGCGCCAGCGGCAGCTCGTCGACGGGCAGGGCCTCGCCCGAGATCTGGCGGATGTCGAGCTCGATCTCGCGGCGCTGCTTCTCTTCGGGCAGGGAGCGGGTCAGGCGCAAAAGGGCGCGGTTCTGCAGCTCGACCAGGCCGTCGGCGTTGCTCAGGAGGATGCCGTCGGGCATCTGATCGATGACGGCCTCGAGGTAGCGGCGCTGCACCGTCTCGCGGCCGTGGGCGGCGCGGCGCTCGACGCTGGTGCGGTTGAGGGAGGCGGCGGTGAGCATCCCCCAGGCGACCAGGGCGGCCATGGTGAGGAAGGTGAGGAGCGCCGAGGCGATCGACTGATCGTAAAGGCCCAGGTGACGGCCGATGACAAGGAAGATGCCGACGAACTGGACTCCCAGCGTGACCAGGAGGAGGCGGCGGGCCATGAACCCGCCCGGCTCCTCACTGGCGAGGATCGCCACGCCGCCGGCGCCGGGCCGGGCAAAGAGGATCGCCAGATTGAGGAGCATGAGGGCCGCTGCCGTGTGCGCCGCCATGCCGGTGTGCGCCAGGATCGCGGTCAGCCCGTACAAGGGCCGCGCATCGTGGACATAGCCGAGCAGGGCGAGCAGCGCCAGCGCCACCGAGCTGAGGGCCAGGTACTCGGACGGACGGTGCCCGCGGCGCGTCCTTTTGTTGAGAAGGAGCAGGGCGCTGGCGCTCATGCAGAAGCTGAGGTTGGTCTGCGCCGAAGGACGCCCGGGAAAGGCCGACCACGAGGCGGGCAGATCATGAAAAAGGAGTCGGTCCACTCCCAGATCCCAGCCGGCCACGTACTCAACCAGCGTCAGCCCGGACAGCCACAACACGGCGGCGGCGAGCACCCGCCCCAGGCGCCGTCGCCAGCCGGGGAGCCGCTCCGGCCCCAGCAGCACCGCCGCGCTGCCGCCGGCGACAAACATGAGGGCCGAGTTTGGCAGCATGACCGGCCAGCCGTGCACGAGCGAGATGAAGACATGGATGTCGCGCCACCACCCAAAGAGCACCAGGACGCCGACTACCACCGTCAGAGCGGCGGCCCGCTGCGCCAGCTTCCTGAATTGCGCGCCGAGCGCGCTCGTGGCAGGCTCGCGCGGGCTCGGTTCCACCGAAGTCCTCGACGGGATTCCCGATGCAGCTGGCAGCCTCATGCTAATGCCTACCTTGGACGGGGGACTCCGGCTGGGGCGGCCGCTACCTGTTCAGCACGGTCGCGCCAGTCGGACAGGCCCCTTGAGCCAATGAATAATTATACCACCGCGGGGTCGAGGCCGGGCAGAGTGCGCAGCCCCAGCCCGCCCCGCCCGATTCCGGAATCAGCCGCCTGTGAGAAGATCGTACCCATGAAGCCGCCCTGGGTGATCGTCGGAGTCCTCGTCTTTTTCGCCTGCGGCAGCCCGCCCGCCGAGCTGGACCCGGGAGCGGACGCCGGAGCGGACGCCGGTATAGGGCCTGCGGACAGCGGCGCCATCGATGCGGCAGACGAGCCGGACGGGGACGAGGCGGTGCGCGTCGACAGCGTCGACGGCCTCGGGGCGGGCCGACCGCGGCTGCAGCTGACGATGCTCGACGTCGGGCAGGGCGATGGGCTGCTGGTGCAGCTGCCCGGCGGCCAGGTGCTGGCGGTGGACAGCGGGCCTTCTCCCAGCGGCTACGGCGATGCGCTGCGCGCGCTCGGGGTCCGCCAGCTCGACTACGCCGTGCTGTCGCACGCTCACTCCGATCACTACTCCGGCTTGCCGGCGGTGCTGTCCGCGCTTATGCCCGCCGACTGCCTGCCGCGGGTGTTCGACCCCGGGCTCGATCGGTCCGACGCCGCCGGCTACCGCGACTTCCGCGCCGCCGCCGGCTGCCGCTACCAGCGCGTCGGGATCGGCCAGACCCTGAACCTCGACCCGGAAGTCGAGATCGCGGTGCTGTCGGCGTACGACCAGCGCTTCGGCGACAGCGATGACTCCCACGGCATCAACAACACCTCGGTGGTCACCCGGCTGCGCTACCGCCGCTTCTCGGCGCTGCTGAGCGGGGACGCCGAGCAGCCGGCCGAGCAGGCGCTGGCGCTCGCCTTCCCGCTGCTCCTGCGCAGCACCGTGCTCAAGGCCGGACACCACGGCAGCTGCACTTCCAGCGGCACTACTTTTTTGCAGCTGGTGGCGCCGCAGTATCTGCTCATGAGCCTGGCCGCCAACAACCCCTACGGAATGCCGCACTGCCAGACGATGACCAAGCTGAGCACGCGGCCGGGGCTCCGCTGGGCGCGCACCGATGTCAACGGGCGCACCGTGATCACGACCGACGGCACGCGCTACGCGGTGACGCTCGACCGCGGCCCGGACAGCGTCACCGCCTGCCCGCGCGACTGCGCCGCGCCGCTGGACTTCTAGCCGGCGCCCGCTGGCCGCTCGGCAGTCACTGCCGCCAGGTAGGATGGGCGCCTGGTTGCTCAACCGGCTCCGATCGCTCTTGACCGGAGCGCGCGACGAAGTCGCACCGCTGAGCAGTCGGTCTGCCTCTGTCCCGCTTGATCCGAAGGAGGTCCTCGATGAGTAGATTGCGCTCTCTGTTTGCGTCGTTTGTGGCGCTTGGCGTGCTCGGCTTCTCCGCCTGCGAGCCGGGGGTGCTCCCCGAAGGCGATGACCCGGGCGCAGAGTCTCCCGGGCGGACGGCGCAGGGGGCCCGCCCGCCCTCGCTCACCCGCGTCGATCCGGTGGCCTTCATCGCCGGCACCGAGGGCGAGCTGACGATCACCGGCAAGGGCTTCATCCCCGGGCTGAGCGTCAGCGTCGGCGGCCTGCCGGCGCCGCCGCCGCGCACCGTCTCGGCGACCAAGATCCAGGTCGCGATCCCGGCCGGCGTTACGCCCGGCGCGGCGGTCGCGGTGAAGGTCACCCTGCCCGATGGCCGCAGCGGCGAGCGTACGGATCTGCTGGCGGTGCTCACCGATCCGATGGCGTTTACCGGGGCGCAGCCGGTGCGCAAGGTCGCGGTGGCGGCGCCGCGCTCCCCGGTGGTCGCCGATTTCAACCTGGACGGGCGACCGGATGTGGCCCTCCTGTCGCAGACCTACTCGTCGATCGTGGTGCAGCTGGGCAGCGCCACCGGCAGCGGCGTGACGGTGAACGGGCCGGTGATCGCCTCGGCATTCGATCTGTTCAGCGGCGACCTGAACGCCGACGGCAAGCCGGATCTGGTGGTGACGACGACCGGCTCGCCGGCAGTGGGCGTGCTGCTCGGCAGCGGCGACGGGACGTTCCAGCCGGTGGCCTGGCTGACCGTGGGCGGCTTCTCCTTCTCCACCTACCAGCACAACCAGATCGATATCGGCGACCTCAACGCCGACGGCAAGATCGATCTGGTGATCGGTGATGTCTCGGGCAACGTGCTGCTCGCCCCGGGCAACGGCGACGGGACCTTTGCCACCCCGATGGCCCTTGTGACCCTGTCGCAGCCGGTGCGGGCGGTGCGCCTGGCCGAGATCGACGGCGTTGCCGGCCTCGACGTGGTCGCGGTGGGCGGCCTGGTCGCCGCCAGCCCCGGCGACGGCACCCTGGCCGCGGTCACCCGCCAGATGGACGGGACGTTCAAGACCGTGACCAGCAGCAAGTTCGCCGAGAGCCTGTTCGCCCTCTCGGTGGTCGACTACGACGGCGACGGCAAGAAGGACGCGGTGACCTTGAGCGGCTCGGGCAAGCTGCAGCTGCACCGCGGCGCCGGCGACGGCACCTTCGCGGCGCCGGTGAGCAGCGCGGTCAGCGCCGGCGGCTCGTTCCTGCTCACCGGAGACCTGGACAGCGACGGCAAGATCGATTTCATCACCGGCGGCCGGACCTACGACGGCGATCCCTACGCGGTGACCACCTTGAACCTGAGCAACGGCGACGGCACCGTGCGCAGCACCGTGCTCGAGGCGACCGCCCAGCACAGCGGCGGCGCCCTGGTCGATCTGAACAAGGACGGCAAGCTCGACCTCGTGCTGACCAGCGCGCTGCTCGGCGAGCTGCAGCTCACCGCCGGCCGTGGCGACGGTAGCTTCGTCGCCCCGTGGCCGCTGGAGCAGGCCACCGCGACCGCCTTCGGCGACTTCAACGCCGACGGCAAGCTCGACCTCGTCTACGTCGGCTCGACTCAGAACAAGCTCAGCCTGGCGCTCGGCGGCGGCGATGGCAGCTTCGCCCTGCCGCGCAGCTTCGCCGTCGATCGCGGCCCCAGCGCCCTCGCCTTCGGCGACTTCAACACCGACGGCAAGCTGGACGTCGTGGTGAGCTGCTACGACACCAACGTGGTCAGCCTGCTGCTCGGCAACGGCGACGGCACCTTCGCCGCCCAGCGCACGTTCAGCGTCGGCAAGGGTCCCAACGCGGTGGCCGCCGCGGACCTCGACGGCGACGGCAAGCTGGACGTCCTGACCGCCAATACCGACTCGGACAACGTCAGTGTCCTGCTCGGCAACGGCACCGGCAACTTCGCCACCAGCCGGGAGTACGCGGCCGGCAAGGGCCCCAGCGGGATCGCCCTGGGCGACCTGAACGCCGACGGCAAGCTCGATGTGGTGACGAGCAACGCCGACAGCGGCAACGTCGCCTACCTGCAGGGCGGCACGCTCAGCCCCGGCACCCTGCTCGTCGCCAAGCTCTTCACCTCCGGCACGACGCCGGCCGCGGTGGCGGTGAGCGATGTCAACGCCGACGGCAAGCTCGACATCGTGACCGTGAACAGCGACACCAACAACCTGGCCGTGCACGCCGGCCGCGGCGACGGGACTTTCGTTGCCGCGCGGTTCTCGGCGACCTGCGAGTTCCCGCTGTCCCTCGCCCTGGCCGAGCTGACCGGCGACGGCAAGGTGGACGCGGTGGTGCAGTGCGCGGCGGGCCGGCGCTCGCAGGCCCTCATGGGCAGCGGCGACGGCGGCTTTGTCCCCTCGCCGCGCCTCCTCGCCCTGGGCAGCGCGCTGGCGGTGGCCGACGTCAACGCCGACCTCAAGCCGGATCTGCTCATCGCCGAGACCGGCGCGCCGCTGCAAGTGCTGCTCAACACCCGCAAGTAGCGCCGACCGTCCTCCCGCCGCCCGGCCAAACGCCGCCGGGCGGTCCTGCCATCCTCCGCGCCGCCTTTGATAGAAGACGTTTTTTTGCGAATCTGCAGAGCCGGATGGAGCCGCTTTTCCCGGCGGTGGCGGTGATTTTTGGCGCGCTCCAATTAATGAATTATGTCTTTGTTTGGCTGAATTATTGTCATTGATCGCTCCGGCCAGGAGCCTTCAAAAAGCTCGGCACAGCAAGCTCAGCGACGAGGAAAGGCACTATTTAAGGGCGGTGAGCGGGGAGAATTTAGGGCTGGCACGGGACGTGATTAGGAGGCTGGCAACGAAACGCAACGCTTAATGACCCTCTTTGGAGCTCGCCGACCTATGAAGACCTTTCGCAATATCGCCGCTGCCCTGTTCTTCTTCGCCGCCCCCGTCGCCCTCAGTGCCACCGCCCACGCCAAGGGCTGCAACCTGACGGCGCAGACCGCCGCCGACGCCAGCCACCGCCTGCAGCTCATCGAGAAGAGCCTCACCGACGAGGGCTTCACCCTCGACGGCGTGCAGGAGCAGCCGATTTACTACTTCGCCGCCCCGCAGGCCCCCTACGCCTGGGGCCACCTGGTCTACACCTTCGTCCGCCCCGTCCGCCACTCCCATCAGGTCCAGCGCGTCGAGGTCTCGGCCGAGGTGCAGAGCCTGGCCGACGGCTTCAGCTTCCCCCAGATCACCATCCGCGAGCTCCCCGCGCAGTAATCCCGCCCCGCTCCCGCCGCCGCGCCTAGCGGATGGCGTAGGAGAGCGCCTTGATGAGCCCCAGGGGAATGACGAAGCGCTGGTAGGAGACGGCGCCGCCGTCGTAGCTCCACGCCGAGACGGTGCTCGCGCGGGCCGGCACGATCGGCAGCCGCGACGCCGGGACCACCGCCTTGAGCCACCGCATGACGCCCGCCATATCGAGCTCCAGGTACAGCGTACCGCCGCCGGGGAAGTTCTTCATCGCGGCCATCGGGTAGGGGCCCTTGCCGGCGAACAGCCCGTCGGTCACCGACTCGATCGGGGCGCCGATGGTGTAGACCAGGTACGGTCCCACCTGCGCCACCTCGTAGGTCAGCCCGGACATCTTGTCGAGCAGGGTCTTGACCGCCGGCGGCGTCTGTCCTTGTCCCGGGTCCGCGGTCCGGTGGAAGCTGTACTCGTAGCGGTCCACCGGGTTGCCCTTGACCTTGCGCACGCCCTGCTGGCTCTTGATGGTCAGCTCGATGCCCAGGTTCTTGTACTGGTCGTGCACCGGCCCCGACGAGAACTTCTTGACGATGCGCCGGATCGCCGCCATCGCCGCGGCGCTGTCCGGCACCCGCATGAGGCCCTGCATGACCAGGCCCTTGGCCGGGTCGAACGACAGGCTGGCGGCGGTCTCCATCGTGCGCCCGGCCTTGAGCCAGTCGGCGAGCAGCTCATCCACCTGCGCCTTGAGCTCCGGCTTGGCGGCGAGGAAGCCACCATAGACCCGCAGGTACCAGTCGAGCAGCCGCTTCACGTCGCGGGTGTTCCACTGCAGCCGGAGGTCGCCGGGCGGCACGAACTGCGCCAGATCCGGCACGGCCAGCGGTCCGCCCGCCGTCGCCCCCGGCGTGCCATCGGCCGAGGCGGTGAGCGTCGAGAGCAGGAGGTCATCCTCGCTGGTGTTGGCCCCGAGGGTGAACGACTTCAGCCCCTCCAGCTCGCTCACCAGCTGGTCGAGCATCGCCACCGAGCTCTGCGCATTCGGCGCAGAGGGCGACTGCGCCGCCGCCGTGGCCAGCATCGGCGCCATGTTCTTGATCCCCGCGTGCATCAGCGGCCCGTACTTGGCCATGATCGGGGTGGCGTTCACGTGCAGGGTGGCCTCGAAGGGCTGCTTGGCCTGGGTCAGCGCCAGGAGGGCCGCCTCGCTGGCCTTGGCCCGCTCCTGCGCCGCGTCGCCGAGCGTGATCACGGTGGCGGTCTTGCTCTGCGCAAACGGCGCGGTGCGCAAAAGGGGGCTCGTCGACTTGATGAGCCCCGCCAGATCGCCGTCGCTCGGCAGCGGGGCGAGCACCACCGCCGGCGCCTCCTTCAGGCTCGCCCCCTGCGGGTCCCACAGGAAGGCGACCAGCGGCGCCCCGGACTGGAAGTCGGCGACCTTGATGCCGCGCTGCACCGCGTACTCGATGTACTGGCCGCCCAGCGTCTGCTGCACGAACTGAATCGGATCGCCGATGTGCAGGTAGGCGAACAGCGTGGGGTCGGCGGGCGCGGCCGGCGTCGGCACTGCGACCTCCGGGGCGGTGACGATCGGCACCTTGGGCGGGCTCTTGGGGCCGCCGCAGCCGCTCAGGACGGCGGTCGCGGGGAGGAGCCCGACGAGGAGCCCGACGAAGATCGGCAGGCGGAGGGGGGCCGGGCCGGAGGCGGACGGGGCACGGCGGACGGCGGAACTTGCGGTGGCGATACGCTGCATTGTGGGCTCTCTTGGCGGCTACGGGACCGGCCGCATACAGCAGAATCCTACGCGCTGCGCAGCGGTCTCGGCTAGTCCCGGTTGGTTGGCAGCCACGCCAGACGGTCGACGCTCAGTCGTCGTCGCCGTCCGCGTCGCCGAGGCCGTCGAGCTCGGCCTGCAGCTCGCCGAGGGCGTGGTTGTTTCGCGCCGCCCGCGCCTTGGCGATGCCTACGGTGAGCACCGCCCGCGCCGCCGGCTTGTCGCCCTGCTCGATGAGGAGCTTGGCGTGCATGAGGTACTGCGGCACGTAGTCGGGGAAGCGCTCGGCGAGGCGGTCGAAGGTGCGGCGCGCCTCGGCGGCGTCGCCGGTGGCGCGGTACTCCATGGCCAGCCCGTAGAGCGGGAAGGGATCGGTCGGGGCCATCTCGACGAAGGACTTGATCTCGGCAAGGCGTGTGGACATAAAAAGTCTCCAAGAGCTGCGACCGGCCGCGGCCGGCGACGGACCTGCGAGTGTAGCCACCTTGCCGCCCGCCGGCAACGGCGCGCGCTCTGCCCGGTCGCCGAGTACCGGCTGCCGCGATCCGCCGCCCGCCGCCCGCCTCCACACTGGGCCTGCTGATTCTCGTGACTGCGCAGGCGGCAAACCTGATAAGGTGCGCGCCTTGAGGCCAGTCGGTGGACCGGCCGGCTCACCTGGACTTGTAGAGGCGTTCCGATGTCGCGCATTGTCACCCACGCAGAGCTCGTCGCCGTCCCCGATGGCGGCGTGTACCAACTTGAAGAAGGGGCCGAGCTGACGCCGCTGGCCGCCGAGCGGGCGCAGGCGCGCGAGATCCGCATC
>DAOMZC010000044.1:0-17207 GCA_035437965.1 Pseudomonadota bacterium | reverse complement strand
GGCGAACGCCGGCGGGGCGGGGGACACGGGCGCGGGCGCGCTCTGGGCGGGGCGCGCAGGGGTGGGCGGCGGCGGGGCGGGCGCGGCCGGGGGGTGGACGGTGGACGATGGCGGCACCCGCGGCACGGTCAGCGTGAACGTGCTGCCCGCTCCGAGCTCGCTCTGCAACGTGAGCTCGCCGCCGAGGAGCTGCGTCAGATCGCGCGAGATCGACAGGCCCAGGCCGGTGCCGCCGTACTTGCGGTTGCTGGCGCCGTCGGCCTGACGGAACGCCTCGAAGACCAGCGCCTGCTGGTGCGGGGCGATGCCGACGCCGCTGTCGCGGATGGCAAAGCGCAGGGAGGTCGCATCGGCGCTGATGCGCAGCGCGACCTCGCCCTTGGGGGTGAACTTGATGGCGTTGGACAGCAGGTTGCGCAGGATCTGCTGCAGCCACTTGGGGTCGGTCTCGAACATCGCCGGCGCCCCGGGGTCCACGGTGATGGTGAAGCCGAGCTGGCGCTCGCGCGCGATCGGCTCGAAGGTCGCAAGGAGCGTCTGGCAGAGCCGCCCGAGGTGCACCGGGCTCGGGTGCAGCTCGGCCTTGCCGGCCTCGATCTTGGACAGATCCAAGATGTCGTTGATGAGCGCCAGCAGATCATTGCCGGCGGCGTGGATGGTCTCGGCGAAGCGCACCTGCTCGGGGGTCAGGTTGCCGTCGCGGTTGTCGGCGAGCAGGCGCGCCAGGATGAGCGAGCTATTGAGCGGCGTGCGCAGCTCGTGCGACATGTTGGCGAGGAACTCGGACTTGTAGCGGCTCACCCGCTCGGCCTCGGCGGCCTTGGCGACCAGGAGCTGCTGGGCCTCTTCCAGCTGCTGCTGGCGCTCGGCAGTGCGGGCCTTGGCCTCGTGCAAGGCGGTGGTCTGCTCCTCCAGCTCCTCGTTGATCGCGCGCAGCTCCTCCTGCTGGCTCTGCAGCTCCTCGGTCTGGCGCTGCGACTCTTCAAGCAGCTCGCGCAGGCGATCCTTGTGGGCGCACGAGCGCACCGCGATCGCCAGCGTCTCGCCGGCCCGCCGCAGCAGGTCGAGCACCCGCGGTGCCACCGGCCGCAGGAACCCGAGCTCCAGCACCGCCCAGGTCTGCTTGTCGGTGCGCGCCGGTAGCAGCACCACCTCGACCGGCGGGTGCTCCCCGGTGCCCGAGCGCACGCGCAGGTAGCTCGCCGGCAGCTCCTTGATGTGAACGAGCTGTGCGCCCGCCGCGGCGCGGCCGACCAGGCCCTCGCCCTTGGCGAATAGCTCGCCGCTCGCCGCGTGTTCGCTCAGGCCGAAGCCGGCGCAGCGCCGCCAGCCGAGCGGAGTCTCGGTGAAGAAGGCGCCGACCTCGGCCTGCACATACTCGCCGAGCACCTGCAGCGCCCGCTCGCCGAGCTGCGCCAGGGTCAGCTCGCCCTGGGTCTGCTCGGCAAGCTGCGCCTGCCCCGCCTGCAGCCACGCTTCCCCCTCGACCACGCCGCGCGCCTTGAGCTCATCAACGAGCACCTGCCGGTAGCTGCGCGCGACCGCGCTCACCTGGCGGGCCGACAAGAACGCCAGCGCGCCGGCGGCCAGCACGAACAGCCCGACCAGCACCGCCCAGGTCACCCGCACGCTCTGCGCCGAGGCCAGCTCGCGCTCGCGGCGCAGCGCATATTCGTCGTCCAGCATCCGCGCGATCGCGCCCCGCACCGCGTCCATCTGCGCCTTGCGGCCGAGCATCGCATCGAGCGTCGCCGTGCCCGTCCGATCCCTGCTGCCGAGGATCTGCGCCACCTCGGCGTGCCAGCTCTGGTAGCGGTCGCGGATCGACTCGACGCGGGCGAGCTGGGTCGGGTTGTCGGCGACGAGCTGGCGCAGCTCGGCGATGATCTCCAGCGGGTGGACCTGGCGGTAGGGCTCAAGGAAGATCGGATCTTCGTTTAGCAGGAAGCCACGGAGCCCGGTCTCTTGATCGATGATCTGGCGCTGCACCTCGAGCAGCTTGGTCAGCACCTCATCGCTGTGATCGACCCAGCGGGCATCGCGGTTGAGGCGCGACAGCTGCAGCCCCAGGATCGTCGAGATCACCAGCAGGATGGCGAGCGGCGTGGCCAGGGCGATGAACAGCCGGCGCTTGAGGTTCTTTTCTTGCAGGGAGGCGTGAAGTTCAGGCATCGCGAGTTGCGCCAGGGTAGCCCAGCCCGGCGCGCCGCGGGCCTCAGAATCGCTTGAGCCAGTACAGGTCGAGCGCGCCCATGCCCTGGTCGCCGCCCATGAGGTCGAGCTGATAGTTGCGGAAGAAGTGCCACTCCAGGGTGACCTCGTTGTTGTTGGTGCGGCGCAGGATGTTCTGCGACTCGCCGAAGCGGTGCGTATAAAGGAGGAACAAGTCGTCGCGGATGTACTTGCCGATCTCCAGGCTGGTGCGGCTGTTGCTCAAGGGGTCGCCGCTTCCCAGATCCAGGCGGACCACATCGATCGGCAGGTCGCCGGCGAGCTGGCTCTGCAGCTTGTCGATGAGCAGCGAGGACAGACCGCCGATCACCTTCTGCTGCAGCCCGCCGCCGCCCTGGCGACCGCCGGACAGCACCAGCGAGATGATCTGCGACTCGTCATAGATCGGCGGATCGCTGGTAAACCGCAGCTTGGGCTTGAGCGCCGTGCCGTTCACCCCGAGATAGATGATCGCGTCCTGCATCTGGCTGGAGATCTGCACATCGAGCAGCGGGTTCGGCGGCGTCTCGCCGGACAGGCTGACCTGCGCCTTACTGAGCTGGTAGTGGTGCTTGAACAGCTGGACCCAGCCGCTCAGCGAGTGGATCTCGCCGGTGATCACCGGGACGTTGGTCGGCCCGTTCATCGCCACCTTGATGTTGCCGACGAGCGACGCCCGGACCTCGGGACCGACGACGGTGACCGGGTCGGACAGATCCACCATGATGACCGTGTGACTCGGCAGCCCGCCGGCCGCGGCGCTCGCATTTTCCTCGGCCTTCTGTTCCTTCTTGCGCTCCGCCTTGGCCTGCGCCGCCTGGGCGCGGCGCGCCCGCGCATCGACCAGCTTCACGTCCTCCAGCGGCGCCAGCGACTGCACCGAGCGACCCTCCTCCAGCTTGGGCAGGGTCACCGTGGTCCTTGTGATCATGACCTTGCCGCGCAGGGTGTCGCCCTGGGTCTTGCCCTGGACCTCGACCTTGGTGTCGAGCCACAGGCCGATCGGACCGGCCGCCACCGGGAAGTGCTGCGCGTCGAGCTTCAGGTTGGCGTGGCGCAGCGCCATGCCGTCAAGCTGGGCGTCGCCCGAGGCCTCGAGGTGTCCGCCCTCGGCCCCGACCGCCAGCTTGCGCAGGCTGATCTTGCCGTTCTCGTCGAGCTGCAGGTCCAGGTGGACATCGTCGAAGACCTGCGGCACCGCCGAGGCGGCGATCTCGCCCTTGGACAGCTTCAGGGCGGCGGTGACCACCGGCAGCCCCTTGCCGCCGTGGGCCTTGACGGTCCCGTCGATGGTCCCGCGGACCAGGCGCACGCCGCCGCCGCCCGCGGCCAGGCTCTGCGTGTCCTGCCCCGGGGGCTTGTAGTCGACGCGGTAGCCGTGCGCCTGCAGCTCGGCCCGCAGCTCGGGCGACTGCAGGTTGAACGGCAGCGGCACCGCCGCGGTGAGCTTGAGGCTCCCCGGCTGCCCGGAGACCGCGGCGATCGCCAGATCCGCCTTCACCCCGCGCTTCAGATCCAGGGTGGCGTGCGCCTTCACATCCCCGACCGCCCACTGCTCCATGCGCAGCCCGGTGGTGTTGAGGTCGAGCACGCCCTGCGGCTCGCCCACCGTGCCGCTTACCTGCAGCTTCAGGTTGACCTGGCCGCGCACCGGCAGCCCCGCCGGCAGCTCGCGCGGCAGGACCGCGAACTGGCCGCTTAGCGGCAGCCGCTTGACGCCGGCGGCGCCACCATTCATAAGCTCCTTGAGCGCCGCCCGGAGCTCGGCGTGCCCGGTGAGCAGCGGCTTGCCGTCGAGCGCCCCGTCCAGATCGAGCTTCGCCTGGGCGTCGCGATAGTCCAGCTTGAGCCCGGCCTCCCCGCGCACCTCCGGCGCATCTTTATTAAGGGCGTACTTGACCTCGCGCGCCTTGACCTGCACCTCGACCACCGGCGGCCGCGCGTCATCGAGCAGCGGCCCGGTGACATTGACCTTGGCATCCACCGTGCCGCTGCGCAGCGGCGCGTCGTTGCCCATCGCCGCCTTCCACGACTTTGGCAGATCGAGCCCAGTCAGATCGAGCGCGACCGAAGTCTTGCCGCTCTTGAGCTGCCGCATGACCGAGGCCGCCGTCGAGTTGGCGCCGATCGCGAGCGGCGCCTGCGCGTCAAGCTTGACGCTGGCGAGCTGCTGCCACTCGGGGTTCACCACCTGGGTGCCGAGCTGCAGCGCCAGGCGCGACTCCTTGTAATCGACGGTCAGGAGCGTGTGCTTGCCGCCGCCGAACTCGCTCTGCCAGGCCGGCAGCTCGGCGCGCACGCTCAGCTCGGGCCGCTGCAGGCTGCCGCCGGCGACGATCTTCAGGGCCAGGGTGCCGCGCAGGCTGTGCGCCTCGGCGGGCAGCAGGCTCTGCATCGACTCCAGGACTACCTGCGCCGTCGTATCGAGCGACAGCGGACCGCTGCCGGTAATCGGCGCGTCGAAGCGCGCGATGAGCCGTGTCTCGTGGTTGCCGATGGTCGCTTTGGCCGCTGGCTGCGCGCCCGGCTGGCCCGGCTGCGCGCTCTGCGCCGGCTCCGCACTCACTGCCTGCGGCGCGCTCTGGGCAATCGGCGGACCAGAGGGCGCGGGGGCGTTCTGGGGCGGCGGACTCGGGCTGGGGTTCAGCGCCATCGGAGCGCCGGGCGGCGGCTGCATCTTGTAGTCGAGCTGCCCGCTCACCCGCTGATTCCGCAGGTCCACGGTCGCCTGCAGGCTGCTCAGCGGCAGCGGCAGCGACTTCGAGGTCCCGATCTTCGCGTTCACCGCCACGTGCCCGACCGGCGCCTTGACGGTCCCGCTCACCTGCGCGCTCAGGTCGATCTTGGTGTCGGGCAGGTCGCTGCGCGGGTCGAAGACCTTGGCCAGCTGGCGCACGTCCAGGCCGCGCGTCTGCAGCCGCGCCGCCAGCTTCTGACCGCGCGTCTCGTAGTGCCCGGCCACGGTGACCCGCTGCCCCGACAGGCCAATCGTGAGGTGCTCGACATCGACGATCGGCGCGTCGTGCAGGTTCAAGCGGATGTGCGCCGGCTGGGTCAGCGCGAGCTGCTTGCCCTGGCGCGCCAGCATGAGCTCAGTGAGGTCGGCGTCCAGCCCGCGCAGCGTCAGGCCGCCGGTGCCCGGGGCGTTGTGCGGCAGCTCCGGCCGCGCGTTCACCGCCAGGCGGAACGCGACCTGCTCCGGCCCGCGGCCGGCGGCCCGCAGGCTCAAGAGCTCGGGTCGCCCGCGCGCCGCCAGATCGAGCTCGGCGAAGCGCTGCTTGGCGACGTTCAGCTCACGCAGCGCGAGCTTGACCTCGCCGCTCATGTCCACCGTGTTCACCTGCAGGCTCAGGCGCTCCAGGGCGACCCCGAAGGCGCGCAGCTTGCTTCCGGTAAACGCGGTCTTCACATACAGCGAGCGCCGCGTCAGCTGCGCCCCCAGGTTCCCGGTCAGCGCGCCGCCAATCGTCGGCGCCCCGAGCTGCGCAAGCTGCCCGAGCTGCGGCGCCTTCACGTCCAGCTTGAGCTCCGCCTGCGCCGCCTGCCAGTCGCGCGACTCGACAAGACCCGGCGGCGCCTGCACCCAGCCGCTGAGCTGCACTGAGTTGTCCTGCGCGGCGACCAGCAGCTGGCGTAGATCCAGCCGGCCGCTCGGTCCAAGGCCAGTGCCCTGCGCATCAAGCTTGAGCTGGACGCTGGGCAGCCCGGCGCGCAGCGCCGACGGATCGATCTCGCTCGCGGTCAGCCGCAGCTCCCACGGCAGCGGGTCGGTCTGCGGCTGCAGCTTGGCCTCTGCGTGCAGCTTGCCGGCCGGCAGCTTCAGGTCGACGATCGCGGTGAGCAGCTCGAGCGACCCCTCGGCCTGGGCCGCGAGCTCCAGATCACCGCGCAGCTGCGCCGCCGGCGCCAGGCTGGCGAGCTCCTGCCCGCGCGTGCGCACGCGCGCCTTGACCCCCTGCAGCCCCACCGCCGCGCCCTTGAGCTCGACCTTGCCCTGCACCGCGAGCTGCGCGATGAGCGGCTGCTGGACCTCGACGCCGAGCTGCTTGAGCTCTGCCTTCAGGCTGTGATCGCGCGCCATGCGCACGCCGCCTTCTATATGCAGCTGGGCTCCGGTGGGCGGCAGCGGGCTGGCCAGCGGCTCTGGCGCCGGCTCGTAGCGGACCGCCAGGTCGGCGTTGATGTCGTCCACGCGCACGTCGATCGGCAGCGGACTGCTAGACGGCGCGGTGGCGCGGGTCAGGGTGGCGAAGTTGATCCGCCCGTCGCGCAGAAAGCGTGCGTGCACCTCGCCGCGCGCGTCCACCGCGGTGATGTGCAGCGTCCGCCCGAGCAGCGCCAGCAGGTTGTAGCGCACCCCGACGCGCTCCACCCGGGCGACCAGCTCGCCCTCCGCATCGCGCAGCTCGACATCGCGCACGGCCAGCGAGTGGATGAGGTCTCCATCGAGCCCGCCGACGCGCAGCTTGCCGAGCAGCGCCTTGTCGGCGAGCGGCAGGGCGACCTGCAGGATCTGGCGGTGCCCCCAGTCCGAGCGCGCGATCAGCAAAAGGGCAACCACCGCAGAAACAATCAGCGCTGTGATGCTAAAAGCGGTCCAGCCGGTGATGCGCAGCGCAGTGCGAAGGCGATGAGCTGCAGCGGCCATCAGAATGCCTCTCCGATAGAGATATGGTAAGCGATGCGCTCGTCGGGGTCGGGGTTCTCGTAGCCGTCGGCCTCGCTGAAGCCGACGCGATTGACGCGGACCCCGAGGTCCAGGCGCACCGTGCCGATAACCGTCTTGTAACGAAGTCCGCCGCCCACCGCGACGTGGAGGCGGGTAAGGTCGATCTGGCTCGCGTAGCGCGCCTCGGTGCAGTTGGGGCCATCGCAGGAGGCCGCGCGCGGCGCCGCCACATCGCCGGCGTCGGTGAAGGCGACCAGCGACAGCCAGTTCTTGAACAGCTTGAACAGCGCCACGCGCAGCTCCAGCTGACCGAGCACCATCTGATCACCGCCGACCGGAATGCGGCGGAACTCGGCGTAGTCCAGCTTGTCGACCTTACAGCTCGGGAGCGCGGTCGGAATCGGCGTCCCTTCTTTCGGCGTTCCCGAGCAGACCTGGTACGAAAGCCGGTTGTAGGTAAAGCCGCGGTGGGAGTTCGGACCGCCCAGGTAGAAGCGCTGGGTGATCGGGCTCCCCAGATCGCTCTGGGTGAACATCTGCCCGAACTGGATGCGCGCCGCGATGGTCACCCGCTCGCCGATCGGAATGTAGCCGCGCACCTCCGGCATCAGCTTCTGGTAGTCGAACGCGCTGCCGGTATACACGCCGCCGTGCTCGAACAGGAGCGACATGAAGAAGCCGCTGCGCGCATCGACCGGCCGGTTGCGCAGGTCCAGGCTCGCGAGCTCCTGGAAGTAGCCCAGCCGGTACGGATCGACGAAGCCGAACAGCGAGCCGCTCTTGCTTGGATCGGTGATGCTCGGATCGATGTTGAAGAAGTCGAGGAACTGGAAGTCGTAGGCGGCCGCCAGCTTGATCCGATCCCGCCAGAACGCGCGGGTCAGCCCGATGCGCGCTTCCGGACCGTGGTACTGGTAGGCGTACTCGATGCCGAGGTTGTAGTTGAGGGCCAGGGTCAGCGCCGAGCTCGGGCCGATCAGATCCGGCTGGGTAAACTCCGCCTTGGAAAGGAGCATCGGCCCGTGGCGGTAGATGGGGTTCGCCCACACCGCCGGCAGGGCCGCGTACCCCGGCTTCAGGGTCAGCTGCAGCACGCGCAGCCCGCCGAGGAACCGGCGCTGGGTGAAGATCATCTCGCCGTGCACCTCGGTGCGCAGCGACTCGATGCCGAGCCCGACGCCCAGCCGCAGCTCGCGGAACTTGCCTTCGGTGACCGTGATCTTGACGTCGGCGACGTCGGGGCGCTCGGGGTTTGGCACCGGCTCGACGTTCACCGCGCTGAACAGTCCGAGGTTGTAAAGCTTGCCCTGGATTCCGTCCAGGATGTCCGGGGTGTAGCGGTCGCCGGTCGGCAGCGCGGCGTGCTTCTTGAGCGCCTCGGCATCGACCTGGCTCGTACCTTCTATGGTCACCTCGCCGAGCACCACCTTGGGGCCGGGATCGATGATCCAGGTGAGCTCCGCGGTAAGCGCGGTGCGGTCGACCGCCGCCTCGGCCGAGAGGAACCCCGCGAACGCGTAGCCGCGCTTGCGCAGCCGCTGCAAGACCTTCTCTTTTTCCAAGAGGTAAGGCTCATGCTCGAAGATCTGGCCCGGCTTGAGCGCCAGCTTCTTCAGCGCGTGCTCGCCGTCTTCGCCGATCCCCTCCAGCCCTTCGATGTTGAGCTTGGCGATCTTGACCGGCTTACCTTCCTCGACCTTGTAGCGGATGTCCACCGCTTTAATCGAAGTCGGATCGTCCTTGGACTTCTTGTCGTCGACCTTGTACGGAGTGACGTCGACCTTGGGGACCTCGGCCGAGTAGTAGCCGCGGGTCCGGTAGTAGGCGGCGATGCGCTCGCGATCGACCTCGGCGCTCAGCGAGTGATCGAGGTACTTCTTGGGCGTAAGCGGAACCCACGGGCTCTGCTGCACCAGCATCTTGCCGCGGATGTCCTTTTCCTTGATCTGCTTTACGCCGTCAAAATAGATCTTGTGGACCCACGGGCCGTGCGGACCCTTGGGTCCACAGCCCGCCACGGTGAGCTGCGCGCCCACTAGGAGCGCCACCGCCGTCGCTCGCCCGGCCGCCGACCGGCCGCGGTCAGCTGCCGGGCGCCTTTTTTTTCCGCCGGCGCTCACGATGCGACCCTCTTGTATCGCCGCATGACCCGGAACATGGAGTGACTCGGCCGGCGGACCGTTGGCGCGGTGCGCTCACCGCTGGTGGCCCTGGCGGGAGCCTGGTCGGCGGCATGCTCGCGGGCTGTCTTGCCTTCGGGAGCGGCGCTCTCAAGGATGGCGTTGATCTGGCCCCCGATGAGGAAGATCAGCCCCGACAGATAAAGCCAGGTCATGAGCACGATGACGCCGCCGATCGATCCATAGGTCGCATTGTAGTTGCCGAAGTGACCAGCGTACTCGGTAAAGCCCCAGGTGACCAGGACCCACAACAGAGTCCCAATGACCGCGCCCGGAAAGATGAACTTCAGGCGCTGCTTCACGTCCGGCAGGATGTAATAGTTCACGCCCACGGTAAGCACGATGACCAGGGCGCTCAGCGGCCAGCGCAGCCAGGACCACACGGTGTTGTAGTAGTTGCCCAGGTGCAGGTGGTCGGCGATGTAGAAGCCGACCTTGCCGCCGAGGATGATGAGCGCGACGGCAACAAAGACGAGGAGCGAGCTGGCAACGGTCATGGCCACCGCGATGGCCTGGACCTTGAAATATGAGCGCTTGTCCTTGACCGAGTAGGCGATGTTGAGACCGGAGAGGAAGGCGTTGACTCCGCGCGAGGCACCCCAGATCGTGATGAGGACGCCGATGCTCATGAGCCGCGGCCGCTGCTGATTGACCAGGCCCTTCATGTGCTCTTGGATGATCCCCATCGCCTCTTTGGGCATGAATGCGGACATCCGCGTAAGCACGTCCTGAACCGCATCCTGCAGCGGCAGGTAGGCCGCCAGCGCGACGAGGAACACGAGGAAGGGGAACATCGAGAACAAGAAGTAGTAGCTGAGCTCTGCCGCGATGCCGGACAAGTCATTGTCCATGAACCGCTGATAGAACTTCTTGCCAAACTCCTTTACGGTCAAGCCTTTGATGCCTGGGATGCCCATTTCCTGACCTCTCTGCCGGGTGCAGTCACCGACGCCCCCTCCCCGAACCCTGTCTTAGGAGGCGAGCTCGCGGATCTGATCCAGCTTGCACTTAAGCACATCCTGGACCTGATCGAGCCCGTGCTGGACTTTGTACGAGAAGGTCTTGCGCTGCTGGCTGCGCTTGATCCCGATCGCGATGCCGCTGGCCAGGGTAAGCAGGAAGGCCGAGCCGGTCAGGGCGATCGCCACCTTGTGCTCGATCATCTGGTTCTTCAGCTCGGCCATCGTGGGCAGGCGGTTATCGATCTCTTTCAGGGTCTTGGCCAGCTTGTCGCGGATCATCGCCGCGCTGTGGTCCAGGCTCTGGTGGTTGACGCCGTTGGAAGGCTTCTGGGAAGTAGCGGTAGACGAGTTCATGGAAATCCTCCTTTGTAGCGTTCCGATCACAGACATTCTGGCTTTGGTTTCGCGTCGAACTTGGGACTCTCCCAAGGGACCAACCGGTGGTTTCGGTTCTGCTTCAGGCAACGTATTCCCAAGCAGAGCTGGAACGTATTTTCACTATAGATCTACTTATCGGAGAGGCCAGAAAAACTGCGCCCCGGAGCCTCCCGAAAAGTTCCTTAACGCCGAAGGTCCAGCGCCAGCGGCGCCGGCGGTGGACTCGCACCCGGCTCGGGCGCCGGAGTGACCAGGAGCGCCTGCGCTGCGGGCTCCGGACTACCGCTCGCGGTGTTCAGCCGCATCACCTGCTCCAGCGACCGATGCGGCGGCTGCAGCGCGCCCTGCAGCAGGTGGTGAATCACCGTCGCCACCTGGAACCCCGGGTCATTGAAGCGCTGCACGTGCTTGCGCAGGAGCTGGGTCAGCGGATCGATGTGGAGCTCGCCGTGCAAGCGCGCGTCCAGGTAGTTCAGATCGTCGCGCAGCGCCCGCTCGCGCGTGTTCACGTCATCGTAGCGGTTGTCGGTTCCGAACAGCAGGTTCGGAATCACATAATAGTCGCCAATAAGGAGCCCCTGCATGGTCATGACCGGACCGCGCGGGGGCGGCGCCGCCGGAGTCGTGCGCTCGTGGAAGAACCACGGAAGCAGCAGCGGGCCGGAGGCGCTGCGTGCGGGAGTCCGGAGCAGGTTCGGCTGCGGCCGGGGCGGCTTGGTCGCGGACTTGAGGCGCGCGGTGCGCTTACCGGTCGGACTAGAGAGGTTGGCCTGCGGGCGCTCCGGGCCGGAGCCGGCCGCGGCCCGCGGGTGAGCAAGCAGAGTCAGGCTTCCAAGCGCCACAGCGAGCAGAATTTTTGCCGTCCGCATAGCCGTAACTCCAATCCGAGGACGCAGTCGTTGCAGTTCCGCGCGCTCTCAAGGAGTTAACTAGCAATCTGCATGCCACCAGCCTGGGGTACCGCCGCTGCTTCGGGCTCAGGCTGATCCGTCAGGCGGCGCAGCAGCTGCAGCTGGACATTCCCTTCGTTCAGGTGGATCAGCATCTGGTCCAGCGCGTCGTTTATCGCCTTGTTGCTCTCCGGCTCGGTCAGGCCCCCCTGACGGGCGACCGCGGCGCGCAGCGCGTACACCTTGACCCCGAGCTCGATGACGATAAAAGAAATAGCCTTGAGGCAGGCGCCGAGCTGCTCCTGCAGCGCCGCCAGCTTGGCGCGCGTCGCGGTCAGTTCCACGGTGAGCGCGCTGTTGGCGGCCACCGCCTTGGCCAGCTCGCTGCCCGCGTCGTGGCTGGCGGTCAGCAGGCGCTCGTGCAGCTCGCTCTGGTGGCGGAGCTTGCGCAGCTCCTCCTCGGCCTGCGAGAGCGAAAGGGCGCGGCGTGAGAGGTCGATCTGGGCGGCATCGCGCTCGGTCTCGACCCGCTTTCTCTGCGCCAGCTCCTCCTCGCACTGCCGGCGCACCGCGACCAGCTCGGCCATCAGCGCCTGCGGCGCCTCGCGCGCCTCGGCAATCACCTGGTCTTTGTCCTGCAGGATCGCCCGCAGGTGCTCCATCTCGGCCACCAGCGCCTTGTTCTCGTTGAGGAGGTGGGCGGTGGCCGCCTCGTGCTCCTGCGCCAGCTGGCTGTGCGCCGAGGTCTTGCTGGTGGCCTGCGCCAGCTCGCTCTGCAAGAGCGCCAGCTCGCGCTTCTGGGCGGCGAGCTCGGACTCCAGCTGCTCGACAGTCTTGCGCAGCGCCGACGCCGCCTCTTTATGGGCGCTCAGCTCCTGCTGCTGCTCGGCGGCAAGACCGTCGGCGCGGCCGGCTTCCCCCGGCGCGGCCTTGAGCGCGGCCAGCTCCTTGAGCAGCGCTTCCTTTTCCTGCTGCAGGAACTGCGTCTGCGCCTTCTGCTGCATAAGCTCGGCGGCGGCGGTGGCCAGCACGGCCTGCGCGCCCTGATTCAGCTCGGTCAGCTCGGGGGTCTGGGCCAGCTGCGGGCTCAGCTCGGCGCCCATCACGATGCACTGAATCCACAGCGAGCCGCAGCGGATGACATCGCGGTGCGCGAGCGGGTGGCGGGTGATGGGGAGCTCTTGATCGTTTACATAAGTGTCGGCGCCCAGCGTCTCGACGATCCAGATGTCGCCTTCCCGGCGCACCGCGCAGTGCTCGTCCGCCACCGAGAAATCGCTGACCCGGAGCTGGCAGCTCGGGGCGCGGCCGATGCGCAGCGGCTCGTCGCCCAGGGTTGCGCTGGCGAGCGGCCGCGGGGGATCACAGTAAATCAATTTTGCCTGCATTTATTTTCGACCTCGCAATTAAAAAAAGAGCGGCCGGAGCCGCTCGTCGTAAAGCTCAGCTAGAGACTTTTTTGGCGATGGTAAATCCAAAGACCAGGAACAGCAGGAACAGGACAAGGAAGATCCCGAACAGGATCTTCGCAATGCCCGCCGCATCGTGGGCCAGTCCGGTGAACCCGAACAGGCCGGCAATCAGCGAGATTACGGCAAAGATCAGCGCCCATCGCAACATGACAGCCTCCTTGACTAGGGGAGCCGGCGGCTCCGTGGCCAGGTTGTTGGCACAAGGTCCTTTACACGTCCTGTGCCAAGGCCGGCGCCCTGCGGTGGCGGCGACGCTGCCGAGCCGGAAGCGCCACTCCAGCCCGCGGTCGCCGGAGCGCCGGACGGGGGCGCGCCAGGCGCCAAGCCGCGGGAATTCCCGTGCAGGGGGGTGTGCGCAGTTTGTGGTGTGCGTTAGGGCTCAGTGTGGCAGCAGAGCTCATTCAGAGCAGGGCAGAGCAGGGCAGAGCAGGGCACCACTTAGCCGCCCTGCAGCAGGGAGTCGAGCTTGTCGTCCTGGGAGCCGGGAGCGCGGTCGGGCTCTTGGTCGGCCTGGTGGCCGGCGGGCGGCGGCGCACCGCGCTTTTTCAGCTCGTTGGCGACCGCGTGGGCGGCCTTCTTGGCGGCCCGGCGCGGCGGCTCGGCCTTGAGGCCCGACGACCCGGCGGCGTGGGCGTGACTGGGCTCGGTCGTCTGGGCGACGTGGACGAACTGGCGGTGCAGCTCCTCAAGCTCCTGATCGGAGAGGTGCTCAAGGTCGATCATGTTGTTGCGCGCGCCCTTCATCGCCCGAATCAGCTCGTCGAGCTTGAGGTGGATCGCCTTGGCGTCGCGGTTCTGGGTGTTCTGGATGAGGAACACCATCAGGAACGTGATGATGGTGGTGCTCGTATTTATGACGAGCTGCCAGGTATCGGAGAAGTGAAACAGCGGACCCGACGCCGCCCAGACGGCAATCGCCGTCACCGCGACCAGGAACGCCCACGAGGTACCGACGAGCTCTGCGACGCGGGCTGCGTACTTGCGGAAGAGTTCATTCATGGCGAAAACCTATCATGGCCGGTGCCGCTCCGGTCTATGTGGGTTCAAGCTCGCTCCTCAGGCTCGCTCCTCAGGCTCACTCCTCAGGGACGCTTGGCGGGGCCGCTGTCGGGGATCGTCGAGGCCTTCAGCTTGTCCTCGTACCACCGGTCGGGCGTGACCAGGATCGGCTTGACGTTCTTATCCTGAATCTCAAGGCCGATGGCGAGGATGCCGAGCTTGATGAGGAGGATGGCGCTCGGGCGCGGCTTCTTCTCATCAAGGTTAGTGACAAGGGCCTGTCCTTTGACGCCCAGCCCATCGCTGTTTACCTCGATCCGCGGCACCGTGAGCGTCGTGTCGCTAAGCTGCACGCGGACCTCGGCGAGCAGATCCTCGCGGTTGGTCAGGGCCTGGGCGATGGCCGGGACCTTGACGTTGGCCGCGATCACGCCCACCGCGGGCTGCAGGTTCTTCATGTAGACCTTCACGCCCGTATCGAGCTTGTGCTTCCCCTTGGGGTGCACGAGCGCCGGCTCCATATCGACCCGCGCCTGCCAGTGCTCGGTGTGCTTGCCGCCGTAGACGATGTCCAGGTCCTGCAGCGCCAGCCAGCTGCTGCCAAGGTCGGCGTTCATCGACTTGAGGTCGAAGCTGCGCAGCAGCACATGCAGCCGCAGCCCGCCGCGCAGGTGGGCGCTGTTGTTCTTTACCGCAATCTCTTTGCCCTGGATGTCGATCACTCCGTCGGCCTTCTTCTTCGTCGTGCTGAGGTTGAAGTGTCCGCTGAGGGTCGCGCTGCCGGCCTCGATATCGGCGGGGATCGTCCCGGGCAATAGCTCGTTTACGAGCTTCAGATCACCGGCCGTCACCCCGGGCAGATCGGCGCGCACCTGGGCCGATGGCGTGTGGGTGATATCCAGGTCGGCGGTGTGGCCGTGGATCCGGATCGACTGGCTGTGCAGGAAGGTCTGGCCCTTCTTGCGCTCGACGAGCGCCAGCGGTCCGAGCTCGACGGCGAAGTCGAGGTTCTTGTCTTTCCCATCGGCCTTGGCCTCGACCTTGAGGGCGGTGCGACCGCGGAAGTAGGGCATGCCTATCTGCAGGCGCGGCATCGCCAGCTGCAGCTGGCTGCCCGCACCGATCATTCCGTGCGTGAGCTTGACCGCCAGATCGATCTGCGCCGTCCCTTCCGACAGCGTGATTCCCATGTCGCGAGGCAGCTGCTCGTTGACAAGGCGGATGCTGTCTAGCTGCAGGTGCAGGTCGGTGGCCAGGGCGACCTTCTTCAGCTCCTCCATGGAGAGCTCGCTCAGATCGATCTGCTCGACCAGCATGTCGATAAGGCCGTGGAGCTTGCTGACCACCGCTTCCTCGCCGGTGGTGACCTTGGCGTCCTTGATCAGGATGGTCGACGGGTAGACCGCCACGGCCCGCCGCGGCTTGTAGTACATGCCGCCCTCGGCGTCGATATCGCCGACGACGCGGTAGCCGTCGACCCAGATCTCGCGCACGTGCTGCGCCTTCATGTCTTCCAGGCGCACGCCGATGACGCGCACGTCCGGAGCGTCGGGCTTGAGCGGTGTGGGGAAGCCCTTGATCGGCGCGAGCTTCTCCATCTCCTTGTCCGAGGGCATCTTCACCACCCGGCGGCGGATGTGGACCATGATGTTCTCGCCGTGGACCTTGCGGCCGGTGACGTCCTTGGCGCGGATTCCCCACGGAGTGAAGGTGATCTGGGCGCGATCGGCGGTGACCCAGAACTGGTTCTCACTGTCCTGGCCGGAGATGTCGGCGTCCTTTACGTGCACGCAGCCGGGCCAGATCGACCAGGCGCGCGAGAAGCGGATCTGCACCACCTCGGGATGGGAGTTCATCAGGCGGTGGCCAAGCGAAATGTTTAGCAGACTGTTGATCGCGATGACATAGATTGCGACAAGCACAGCGACGACGATGAGCAGCCACTTCACGATGCCCAGGGCGACTAGCAGCGGCCTGCCGCCTACCGACTGAACCCAAGCGCGATCCGAGTGCATGTTCATACAGGCTCCTTTGTGGCAGCCGGATCAAGCACGAGGTATGCCGCGCTGCGGGCCTGCGGAGCTCCGCAGGGATTGAGCGCGGCATATGGATTGCACAGAAAGTCGAGCTAGCAGAAGCGAATCACAAACCTGGAGGGAACGATCATGACTTCCATCACCAAGCGTAGCGAGCAGGCAAGGAACATTCTCGAGTCGGGCAAGATCGGCTGGGCCATTCTGTGGCTGCTCGGGGTGCCGCTGCCGCTGCTCCTCATCATCTACTTGATCTGGGGCCGCTAAAAACGCGCGGCTAAAAGGGGAGGCCGCGGTGGCTGCGCGCTTGCCGGTAGACCTGGCCGTAGAGCTCTGCCGAGCGCCGCCAGGAGAAGTCGGCGCGCATCGCGTTTTGCACGAGCTGCGGCCACGCCCCGCTAGATAAAGTGCTGCGTGCCCAGGCCACCGTATCGGCAATCGCATCGGCAGTCAGGTCGTAGAAAGAGAAGCCGTTGGCGCGGTCGAGGTTGGGGCCGTGGTAGCCAATCACCGTATCGGCGAGGCCACCGGTGTGGCGCACGATCGGCAACGTTCCGTAGGCCAGCGAGTACATCTGATTCAGGCCGCACGGCTCAAAGCGTGACGGCATGATGAAGCTGTCGGCGCCGGCCTCGATGCCGTGGGCGCGCGCCTCATCGTAGCCGAGCCAGGCGTGGAAGCGGCCTGGCTGGGCGGCGGCATAGTCCAGCATGCGCCGCTCGAGCGCGGGATCCCCCGAGCCGAGCATGACGAGGCGCGTACCCTCGGCAAGCAGCCGCGGCACTGCATCGAGCAGCACATCAAAGCCCTTCTGCTCGGTCAGCCGTCCGATCGCGCCGAGGATCATCCCCGGATCGTCGGCGGCGAACCCGGCGGCCTCGCACAGCGCGCGCCGGCACTGCGCCTTGCCCGTGAGATCGGCGGCTGAGTAGCGCGCCAAAAGGTGCGGATCGACTGCCGGATCCCACTCGCTCGGATCGATGCCGTTGAGGATGCCGGTGAGCCGAGCGCCGCGGGCCCGCAGGAGCTCGTCCAGGCCCTGGCCGCCTTCCGGGGTCTGGATCTCCCAGGCGTAGGTCGGCGAGACCGTAGTGATCATGTCGGCGGCGACCAGCGCGCCCTTGAGCAGGTTCACCGCGCCGTGATGGTGGACGAGCGGCGCGGTCTCGGCGGGCAGGCCGAGGGCGGGGAACAGCGACGGCTCGTAGACGCCCTGGTGGTGCAGGTTGTGGATCGTCAGCACGGAGGCGATCTCGTCGAACCAGCGGTCGCGGTAGCTGCTCCAGGCGCCGAGCATCGGCGCGAGCGCCGGGTGCCAGTCGTGGCAGTGGAGGATCTGCGGCCGCCGCCCCAGGTGCTTCATCGCCGCGACGGCGGCGCGGACGAACAAGGTGAAGCGCCACAGTCCGTCAT
>DAOMZC010000043.1:0-17355 GCA_035437965.1 Pseudomonadota bacterium | reverse complement strand
AGGACAGTGGTCCGCGGGCTGCGCGCCGCCGCGCAGATAAGCTCCAGCGTGTGCTGCCAGGTCGCGGAGGAGCCGACTGGCAGGGTGACCTGGTTGCCGCTCAGATCGGTCCCGCGAGCTCGATACACCACCCGCTGCTGGCGCTGCAGCACCCGCTTGCGGGCGTTGTCCAGCGCCAGCAGGAGGTCGGCGCGCGCCACCGGCTTGGTCAGGTAGTCCGCGGCCCCGGCACGCAGCGCCCGCACCGCAAGCGCCGCGTCGTTATGGCCGGTCAGAAAGAGGATGGGCAGCTCGGGATCGTAGCTTGCCAGAGTCTCCAGCGCTTGCAGGCCGTGGCTGTCGGGCAGGGAGTAGTCCAGAAGGACTACGTCGAAGCGCTGCTCGCGCAGCGACTCGCTGGCCGCGCTGGTCGTGCACACGTGAACGACCTTGTAACCCGCGGACTCCAGGATGATCTTCAGGGCGTGAGCGAAGTCGAGATCATCCTCGACAAGAAGGATTTGCGCAGTGCCGCTCATGGAGGACTCTTGGCGCGCTGCGCCTTCTGGCTCGTCGGCAGCAGCAGTCGGAACGCAGTCCCCTCGGGGCTGCTGGCGCGCAGCCGCAGATCACCGCCGTTGATGCGCGCCAGATCGCGCGCCAGCGCCAGCCCGAGCCCGGTGCCCTTGGCCTTGGTAGTAAAGAACGGCTCGAAGATGCGCTGCTGGATCGACTCGGCGATCCCGGGGCCGTCATCGAGGACTTCAAGGAGCACTGCCCCTGCTGTATGCAGCCGCGCACGCCGCGCCAGCACGGTCACCTGACTGCGCGCCGCGCAGCAGGCATTATCGAGCAGGTTGATGAGCGTCCGCTCGATCTGGCCAAAGTCGACCAGGACCGGTGGCAGCCCATCATCCACGTCCTTACAGATGGCGATATGACTATACCTTTTCTGCAGCATCTCGATGGCGCCATCGATGAGCGAGATCGGAGCGATCGGGGATTTCTTGGGCAGCGCTGGCTTACTGTAATCGTGCGCCTGACGGATAAGCGACTCGATCCGCTCGATTAGCGTGGGAATCCGCATGAGTCCGGCCGAGGTAGCCGCCGGCATGGAGTTTTCCTGCACCGCCGCTTCCACAATGCTGAGGATCGCCGCCAGCGGGTTACGCACTTCGTGGGCGAACCCGGCGATGATCGACTGGATGGTCGAGCGGAGCTGCACCGCCGCCAGCGCGGTACGCTCGAACAGCGCGTCATCGCGGATCGACAGCTGGCAGCGATACTGGATCGCGGTGCCGGCGGTTTCGCGGTGATCGCTGGCCAGGGCCTGCAGGCGGGCGATGATGATCACGTCGTCTTCGGTCGCCTCTTGCAGGGTCAGCGTCTCTGCCCGGGCCTCCAGGAACTCCCCGAGGCGCTGGCGGTTTTCGCCCGACAGGTGCAGGAGCTCGGCCAGCGAGCGCGCCAGACACTCTTCATTGGTGAGGCCGAGCAGGGTCGTACTCCGCGGGTCGGCCCAGATAACCACCCCGGTCGAGTCCAAAATGAGGGCGCCAACCTGCATAATATCTCCATGATAGGCCCCGGTCGGGCACAGAAAATGAGCGGTGCCGGCCGCTGCATGCTCAGCGCGCGGAGTGGCCCGGCTGCCTGGGGCCCTGGCTCGGCGCATAAGAGCGATGTCGGATGATAATTTCAACTGCGAGTCCTTCATAACTTGTAAAAAGTCGAGCAAGGTACAGGCCAAGTTTGCCAAGTGCAGATTTGCTGAGAATCGTTTGCGGTGTCCGCGCGAGCACCGTGCAGACCTGCACGACGGCCGGTCTGAAGATGCAGGTTTGCATGGCAGCGCCGACGACCATGCGGCGCGCCGAATTCTGACGCAACGTCCGATTTGTGCGTGCAGAGGGTGGTGCAGAAGTAGCGGGGGCGAGGAGTGATGATGCTAGCAGCGACTACAGGAGTCCATAGCGTTCGCGCTTTCGATACAGAGTGGACGGATCGATGCCGAGCGCCTTGGCGGCTGACTCCAGAGTCGGATAGCGGGCCAGCACCTGCATCAAGTGGCGACGCTCGGCCGCGGCCAGCGAGTCTTCCGATCCCAGATCCCGGCCGGCGCAGTGGAGTCCGTCTCTTACCTCTTCGGGCAGCAGATCGCTGCTCAGCGTAGTCCGCCGCGCCACGATGACGGCGCGCTCAAGGACATTGACCAGCTCCCGCAGGTTGCCGGGCCAGCGATAGTTGACCAGACAGCTCTCCAGGTCGGCGGTCATCTCCATCTCGACCCCGCGGTGGCGGCGCGCCAGATCGCGGACGATGCAGCGGGCCAGCTCGCGGATGTCTTCGGGACGCTCGCGCAGCGCCGGCACGCGGATGGTGAGGACGTTGAGGCGGTAGTACAGATCCTCACGGAAGCGCAGGCTGCGCGTCGCCTGCTTCAGGTCGCAGTGGGTGGCGGCGATGATGCGCGCATCGGAGCGGCGCGGCAGTGTATCTCCGACCCGCACGTACTCGCGCTCCTCGAGCAGCCGCAGTAGCTTCCCTTGCAGCGGCTGGGCGAGATCGCCAATCTCATCGAGCAGCAGCGTCCCAGTTCTGGCGGTCTCGATGAGCCCTGCGTGCGGGTGGTTGGCGCCGGTGAAGGCCCCCTGCTTGTGGCCAAACAGCTCCGACTCGATGAGAGAGGGAGAGATCACCGCACACTGGACGGTGACGAACGGATGGCAGCTGCGCGCCGAGCACTCATGGATGTAGCGGGCCAGCGCGGTCTTGCCGGTGCCGGTCTCACCCTGCAGCAGGACCGTAGCGCTGGTCGCCGCGGCCTGGGAGGCCTCGATCAGAGTCTGCCGCATGGCCGGACTCTGGCTGGTGAAGATGAGGTGGTTGCCGCGCCCGGAGGTCCGCCGCACCTCGGCCAGTTCCTGGTTGGTACGCGCGTTGAGCAGCGCCTTGTCGACCGCGTGCACGACCTGCGCCGGCGACATCGGCTTGATGAGGTAGTCGCAGGCGCCGGTCTGCATCGCCGCGACCGCATTCTCAACGGTCGCGTAGCCGGTCATGATGATGATCGAGGCGCTGGGAACCTCCTGCAGTAGCCGGCGGGTCACTTGCAGTCCGTCCATTCCGCCAAGCTGCATGTCGACAAGGACCACCCGCGGCGGAAGGCGCGCGGCCAGCTCGATGCCGCTCTCTCCGCTGTCGGCAACCACGACCTCATAGCCGACGCGCTGTAAGGCCAGAGCCAGCAGCTTGCGGACTGCTGGCTCATCATCAATCACAAGCACTTGTAGCTTGGTGCTCATCGACGAACCAACTCTCCCGCGTGGGACCTCGGGCAAGCTGCGCTGGTCGGCAGGTTGCCTCAAAGCAGGTTACCCACCTCTGGTAATCACCCCAGTCATTCTACCAGAAACGCCAGCTTCAGCAGCGCCACTGCGGGCCTCCAGCAGGCGCGTGCGCCGCGGTACCTCTGCGCCGATGTCGCCCGGCCTGCGTCGAAGCCCACCTGCGAGCTGGACGCTTACCCCGAAGTTGTTAATAATCTTTCCACCGTTAAAAAAACCACGTCTGTTTTCTTGACGGTCGCGCCGTGACCTGCACGATTAGATGCTGATGTACCTTCCCACAAGCTTTGCCGAAGATCGCCCGGAAGTCCTGGCCGACCTGATCGCCCGCCATCCGCTGGGTCTTTTGCTCACCACGGAGGACGGCGGCGGCATCCAGGCGAGCCACCTGCCGCTGCTGTTCCAGCCCGCCGCCGCCGGCACGCCGGCGCTTCTGCGCGGGCACCTGGCCCTGGCCAACCCGCACGGCCGCACGCTCGACGGCGCCACGGCGCTGGTGGTCTTCCAGGGACCCAACGCTTATATCTCACCGTCCAACTATCCGAGCAAGCAGCGCGATCCGCGACACGTGCCGACGTGGAACTATGCAGTGGTGCACGTGCGCGGGCGCGTCCGGGTGGTGACCGAAGCGCCAGCCCTCCTGGCCATCGTCGACCAGCTGTCCAGCCAGTTCGAGCGCGAGCGCGCCGAGCCATGGTCGCTCGCCCAGGCGCCGCGGGCCTATGTCGACAACCTGCTGCGCGGTATCATCGGCATCGAGCTCACTGTGACCTCGCTGCAGGGCAAGTGGAAGATGTCGCAGAACCGCCTTGCCGAGGATGCCGCCGGCGTCGCCGAAGCGCTGCGCAGCGCCCCGAGTGAGCATGCCCGCGAAGTCGGTCAGCTGGTCGAGGAAGCGCTTTTGCGAAGGCCCCCGACCCGGTAAGCGCCGAGCTGCCAGAACAGCTCACCGTGGCGACCGGGTTCAGCGGGAGGACGACAGGCTAGTGGCTCGGCGCGGGGAGCGCGAGCCCGGCCAGCAGGGCGCGCCACTCCGTCGACTCGCACTGTCCCGGCTTGCGCTTGCTGAAGGCGAGCAGGATGGTCCCTTCCCGGTCGTCGTAAAGCTCCAGCGAGGAGACGAAGCCGTCCGCGGTGGGCTTGCGAACCACCCAGGCGCTGGCGATTCCCGGCTCGTGCAAGTGGAGGTTGAACCCCGGATCCATGACGTTGAACCAGTCGCCGTACTGCCGCAGGGTCCGCACCGGGCCGGTGTGAATTTGGATGACGCCGACGCTCCCAACGAAGATCATGATCGGCAGCTCGCGCTCCGCCGCGGCCTGCAGGAGGGTACGCAGCGCCAGCGGCTGGACCTTCCGCGCGTGCTCCGGCCCGAGCAGGCGCAGCGCCTGGAGCCGCCCCACTTCGAAGGTGCGCAAGATATGAAAGAGCTCATGCGTGTCCTTCATCCGCTCGTACTGTCGGCGCAGTCCCGCGACGTCTATCTCGGCATCGGAGCGTAGCGGGACCTTGCCCGCTGCCGGGGCGAACTTCTGCTCGGGGGACTGGTTCGGAGCGCGGAAGCGGTCGACAAACGCGGTGAACGCGGCGACGTCGCTTGCGGCGCGTAAGTGGACCTTGTGGACGGCCTGACCGGACTCGTCAAAGTACTGGATGCTGCGCTGAGTGCCGCGCGGGCCCTCTTTGGTCTCGGCGAAGCCGACGTGAAAGCGCCCAAGGAACAGGCGCAGATCGATCTGCTCGCCGATGACCTGGCTGGCGTGTCCGTGGTGCTCGAAGTTCTCGTATACGCCGACCTTTTCGATGACCGCGTGGGCGTTGCGGGTGAGCGCCATGACTTCGCCAAGGGTCTGCACCGCCGCGATCTGAGCCGGGAAGGCCGCGGCCAGCCGCGTCGTTCCGTGGCCGCAGCCGCTGGCGACCAGGGCTCCTTCGGAGACGCCCAGAGCCTGCGCCATGTCACGGGCGCGCAGACCGGGCTGCGCTTCTTGTAGCTTACGGAGATCTTCACGAATGCCTGAGGATGAGGTGTACATGGTCATTACCTTTTGTGTGAGGTGGTCTGTAAAGGAGCGGACGAAGCATCGGGAATGATCGGAACGATCAGCGGCTGCGCGGCCGAGCCGATGACTGTGACGGCGATGCCAAAGACCTCGCGGATGAGCGCAGGACGGAGGACCTGAGCCGGGGGGCCGCACGCGACGACCGCTCCGTCTTTCAGGAGGACCAGCTGGTCGGCGTACTGGGCAGCCAGGTTCACATCATGGAGCACGGCGAGTACGGCAGTCCGCTGGCGCGCCAGCCAGCGGGCTCGCGAGAGGACCAGGTGCTGGTAGTGCAGGTCCAGGCTCGCGGTCGGCTCGTCGAGAAGCAGGTAGCGCTGGCCATCGGCCGCGGGCTCCCAGATCTGGGCGAGGATGCGCGCCAGGTGGACGAGCTGGCGCTGCCCACCGGACAGCGTGTGATAGGAATCCTGCAGGCGCCCGCCAAGGCCGACAAGATCCAGCGCCGCCCGCGCGATGAGCTGATCGTCGAGCTGCTCATGCGCGCCGTCGCCTCTGTGGTGCGGGGTCCGCCCCATGAGGGCGACCTCCAGACAAGAAAATGGAAACGCGAGCGCGCTCTCTTGCGGCAGTACGGCCCGCCGCTGCGCGCGCTCTCGCAGGGTCCACGCGGACAGTGGTCGCCCCGCCATCGTCACCTCGCCGCGGACCGGATGGAGGTCCCCCGCCAGCGTGCGGAGCAGCGTCGACTTGCCGGCGCCGTTGGGTCCGATCACGGCGACCAGCGAGCCGACCGGCAGCTCGATCGTCACATCGCGCAGGATCGGACGGCCACCGCGGTTTACCCAGACTCTTTCGCAGCGTAACATCAGCTCCCCCACTTCTGCCGCTCGCGCAGGAGCAGCCCGAGAAAGAACGGTCCACCGAGCGAGGCGGTCACGATTCCGATCGGGAGCTCGGCCGGTGCGACGGCGAGGCGGCTCAGCAGATCCGCCCACAAGAGGAGCCCCGCGCCGAGGATCGCCGAGCCCGGCAGCACGACCCGATGATTGGGGCCACCCAGCAGTCGCACCAGGTGGGGCACGACCAGCCCGACAAACCCGATGACCCCGCACAGCGCCACCGAGCTCGCGACCAGCAGGACGCACAGCAGCAGCGCACGCAGCTTCACCGCTTCCACCGGCACGCCGAGGTGCTCGGCTTCCGCCTCACCCAGGAGCAGCAGGTTCAGCGGCCGGGCGAGGCGCAGGAGCGACACACCCCCGAGCGCCGTCAGTGACAGCGCCCACAGCGCGCGCGGCCAGGTCGCGCCCCCCAGGCTCCCAAGGCTCCAGAACGCCAGGTTACGGAGCTGGGAATCGGTAGCCAGATAGCTGAGGAGTCCAAGCAGGGCTCCGGTGATCGCGTTGATCGCGACACCAGCCAGGAGGAGCGACAGGATGATCGTCCTTCCGCCGGCGCGCGATAGCCCCTGTACGCTGGCCGCCGCCGCGAGGCCGCCAAGGAACGAGGCCGCGGTGAGCACCGGCGGCGTGTTCCAGGCGCTCCCCCCAAGTACCATGGCCGCCGAGGCAGCGAGCGCCGATCCGCTCGCGACCCCGACCAGCCCCGGATCGACAAGCGGGTTGCGAAACAGTCCTTGCAGGACCGCCCCGGCCAGCCCCAGACCCGCGCCCACGGCCAGCCCGAGCACGACGCGCGGCAGGCGCAGCATCAGGATGGCGCCGAGCAGCGCGGGATCCGGACAGGTAACCGCTAGCGAGTCGGGCAGGCGGGACGCGAAGAAGCATAACAGCGGGATGCGCAGCGCCCCCAGACTCGCGCACAGGACCGCCGTGGCCAGCAGGCCGATAAGGAGCGCGGGGACCACCCACCGCCGCCGCGTCACTGCCGACCTGCCGTCGCCACCACGGGTCGCTCGCTCGCGGTCGCCGGCGCCGGGAGCATCGGCGGCGCTTCGCCGGCAGAGTGAGCGAGCTTGGCGCGCAGCTCGCGGATCGCCTCTCCGGTGCGCGGGCCGAAGCCGAGCAAGAGCAGATCGTCCTGCGTGACGATGCGCGGGCGCTGGTTGCTCGGCAGCGAAGACAACCCGGGTAGCTGAAAGACCGCCTGGACTCCGCCGAAGCTTTCCAGGCTCCGACTGGTGAGTAGGAGTACGTCCGGGCGCATGCCGAGCAGCGCCTCTGCCGCGAGCGGCTTGTGACCGCGCAGCGCGGCGGCGGCGTTCTGCGCTCCGGCCAGCTGGATCATGGAGTCCGCGCTGGTCTCGCTGCCGGCGATGAGCAAAGTCCCGGCGCCCCGCGTGTACAGAAACAGGACGCGCTGCTGCGGATCGGTGGGCTGCGTCCGCGCCTGCGCGACCTCTTCGTCAAGGCGGGCGAGGAGCTGCGCGCCGCGCTCCTTTTCGCCAAGCAGGGCGGCGATCCTTTCTATCTTCTGCCGACAGCCATCCAGCGTGGGCGGACTCGGAATGAGCTCGACCGCGAGTCCGGCAGACCTCAGCTGCGCCAGCGCCGCCGGGGGGCCGGCTTCCTCTGCAGCAATCAGGCGCGTCGGGCGCAGCGCCAGCATGCCCTCTGCCGCGAGCGTCCGCTGGTAGCCGACTTGCGGCAGCAGCTTTACCTGGGGCGGGAACACGCTTGAGGTATCCACTCCGACCACCTGATCGCCATGACCGAGCGCGAAGGCGATCTCGGTCACCGCGCCGCCGATCGTGATCAGGCGCTCCGCGGGAGCAGCGGTGGGCGCGACAGCGGCGCGGTGCTGACAACCGGCGCTGCTTGCGATCATGAGCAAAGCGCACAGTCCGAAAAGTGCGCCCCGCTCGCGCGACCGGTAGCTGCGAACCTCGATCTCTATGAATGCATTGCTTTTCATGGATGCCTCTTCTTAAATGAATTTGAATCTGATATTCATTTTCATTATGACCAAGAACGTGTCAATCAAGAACAGCTCCCCGTCGCTGGTTTGGCGATCTGGTGACCGCCGGCGCGCGCGCCTCCAGTGCTCGGCCGGCTCAGACCGGCGCTTCCGGGTCGCACTGCTCATCAGCGCAGTTTGCCTGGCACCGCTCGCCGTCGCCGCTCAGCCCGAGGATCCACGCTTTACGACCGTCGTGACCGCATCGCGAACCGCCCAGCGCGCGGTCGAGGCCGCGGTCCCCCTTGACGTGATCACCCGGGCAGAGATCGAACGAACGGGCGCCCGCGATGCCGCCGAGGTCCTGGCGCTCCACCCGGCGGTCCAGCTCGAGCGCTCATTCGCCGGAGCGACCGCCTTCGTCCAGGGTCTTGAGGCCCAGCACGTACTGGTCCTGCTGGATGGGCAGCGCATGATCGGCAGGGTCAACGGCGCCATCGATCTGTCGCGCATTCCAGTCGAGCGCATCGAGCAGATCGAGATCGTCCGCGGCGCCAGCTCGGTGCTCTACGGCTCGGATGCGCTGGGCGGCGTGATCAACATCGTGACGAAAAAGGCGCGGCACCGCTTGCAAGGTGACGCCGCGATCCAGTATGGAGGACTCAGCGCGCTCGACCTGCGCGGCAGCGTGGGCACCCGCCTCGGCCCGGTCGGCGCGACCCTGACCGCGGGCTGGCACCGCCGGGATGCCTACCGCCTTGACGATCAGCAGCTCGCGACCAGCGGCAGCTCCCTCGACGAGCAGCAGGTCTCCGGCCGCTTCGACGCACGCCTTGGCCAGCGCTGGCGGCTCGGGCTGGGCGCGGCCTACCTGCGGCGCCGCCAGGACGGCGTGGACAGCTCGGACAGCGGTGCCGTGCTCGATCGGACAAACCTCACCGAGACCGCGGACGTCAGTCTCAGCCCAGAGCTCCGGCTGGGCGCGGCGCAGCTGAAGCTGGTCGGGCAGTACTCCTTTTTCCGTGATCAATATCTGGTCGATCAGCGCGGCGCCACCCAGCTCGATCAGTATCAGGACACGCGTGAGCACCTGGGCCGGGCCGAGGCCCAGCTCGACTGGAGCCTGCCGCGCAGTCATACCCTCACCGCGGGCGGCGAGCTCCTTTACGAGCGGCTCTATACGCAGCGGCTCGCGAGCGGCTACGGCGATCGTGTGCGCGGCGCGGTGTTCGTGCAGGATCAGTGGAAGATCGACAAGCGGCTCGGGCTGTCGCTCGTCCCGGCGGTGCGGTTCGATGCGGACTCGCAGTTCGGCACCAACCTGGCGCCCAAGCTCGCGCTGCGACTGGCGCCGCTGCGGGCGCTGACCGTGCGCGTGGGCTACGGCAGCGGCTTCCGCGCTCCTTCGTTCAAAGAGCTCCTGCTGCTGTTCGAGAACACCGGTGCCGGCTACATCGTGCAAGGCAACCCGAACCTCCAACCCGAGACCTCCCAGAGCACCAACTTGGGGGTCGAAGTGACGCCGACCGCGTGGCTCGTCCTCTCCGCCAACGCCTATCGCAATGAGCTGCACAACTTGATTCAAGCGCTGACCGCGTACGCGGGCGGGGCCGCCGGACCGCAGCGATTCACCTACAGCAACGTCGCTTCCGCGTATACGCAGGGCATCGAGCTCGCCGTCCGCCTTCACACAAGTGACGCGGTCAGCGCCGAGATCGGCTACACGCTGACCGACAGCCTGGATCTGAAGACCGGGCGGGCGCTGGAGGGTCGTGCGCGCCACCGGGCCAACCTCGCGCTCAGCTGGCGCTCGCGCAGCACGGGTCTCGAGCTGACGACCCGGGTCGCTCTCGTCGGCCCGCGCCCGTACTACCCGGACAGTAACGGCGACGGCCAGCCCGAGCCCACCGAAGCGCCGCTGTACGCGCTATGGGATGCCCGGCTCGGTCTGAAGCTGCCGGCCGCGGTGCAGCTGTTCGTCGGGGCGCAGAACCTGCTCGGCGCCGGCGATGCGCGCTGGCTGGCGATTCCACCACGAACGCTGTTTGCAGGGCTCAGCGGCCAGATAGAACGAAAGTAGCGAACAAGGAGGTACCGACGCCCAGCTAACTGGACGACGCGGAGTCTGTGGCTCGATTTACTCACCGGAAAATCAAAGTAGGAGAAGCATATGAAGACCTCATACACCTCGATTGGCTGCACCCTCGCGACCCTGGTGTTCCTGACCAGCGGCTGCGCCGAAGATCTGAGCCAAGGGCTGACCCCGCCCGACGCCCCTGCGGAGAGCGCGCGGGTCAGCAGCACCCGCCAAGCCGACGGCAGCACTGTAACCCGAGTCGATGCCTCGATCCTGAACACCTGGGTCTATTTCCAGCTCGCCAGCGGCAAGGAAGTGACCCCGCAAGACCCGCAGAGCTCAGCGGACTGGGATCTGGGAATCCAGCGCTTTCAGATCAAGATAAACGGCGGCGTGAGCGGCACGGCCGGCGTCGAAGTCGCGCTGGTGACGGACACGCCGTTTGATTCCCTCCTTGTAGCGCCGAGCAGCGGCTATGTTACAGATAACCCGCCAGCAAGCGGCACAAGCACTGAGCCAAGCTACGCCTTCACCCAGGGCGGAACCTGGTACGCCTATGATCCGGACACCCACATCCTCACGCCAAAAGAGCAGGTGTATGTAGTCCACTCGCAGGCCGGCGCGTACTACAAGCTGCAGGTCACGGCGTACTACGACAAGGCAGGCTCCTCTGGCTACCCGGTCTTCCGCTGGAAGGCCCTGATGGCGCCCTAATGTAGCCGGGTCCTGTTTTCGCGCCGGCTGGCTCGTGGTATCTTCTGTCGTGCTGTCCGCACCGCCCGCCGGGCCTGGCCCGCTGCCACATCCAGATAGGGAGACCCAATGTCCATTCGCAAGATCCTGCTGTCAGTGGCTGCCGGAGCGGTGGGACTAGGCACGATGATGTGGGCGCGCGACAAGAAAGATCCGCCGAGCCCCGCCCCCGCCGCCGCCGCCTGGCTGCGCGCCAGCCGGCTCGCCGAGAAGCAGGATCACGCCCTCGGGATCGTCGCCGACGGCGACTTCGTCTACTTCGTGACCGGCGGGTTTGCCAAGGCCCAAAACGCCGTCAAGCGCGTGCCGGTCAGCGGCGGCGCTGTCGAGACCCTCGCCAGCGGCGATTTCGTGGTCAGCGGCTACCTCGCCACCGATGAGGCGTTCGTCTACTTCACCAGCGAGTGGCCCGGCACCGTGATGCGCGTCGCCAAGACCGGCGGCCAGGTCACCACCCTGCTCGCCGAGCAGCCGCGGCCGACGTTCGTCGCGCTCGACGACAAGTTCGTCTACTTCGCGACCTACGCCAAGGAGGCGCCCGGCGGCACCATCGCCCGGGTCGCCAAGCAGGGCGGCGCCGCCGAGACCGTGGCCAGCGCCCAGCCCTACATCAGCGGCCTGCTGCTCGACGAGCGCGACTTCTACTGGGTGAGCACGACCGGCCTGTGGAAGCAGCCCAAGGCGGGCGGCGCGGCGACCCGACTGTCCCCGGACAAGCAGCACCTGACGCGGCTCGTCAGCGATGGCCGGGACCTGTTCTTCTTCGCGCGCAGCACCGACTTCGACCAGGACTTCGCGGTCGGCCGGCTGGCCAAGACGGGCGGCGAGATCGTCAAGCTGACGCCGCCCGCGGAGTGGAACCTGTATCTGGGTCTTTCGGACTCCCACGTCTATTTCTTCCAGCACGGCAGCGGGCGCGGCGAGTACGTCCTGCAGCGCGTCGCCAAGGCTGGCGGCGCCGCAGAGACCGTCGATGTCGGTGCGATCCCCTCGGGCCACCTGGCGGTCAGCGGTGGGAACGTCTACTTCACCGACATCGATACGGTGTACCGGGCGCCCAAGTAGCATAAGGTCCGCGCCCAATAAAAAAGGCGCCCCCGCGATGGGAGCGCCTCTTATCGGCCGAGCTGGCGGCTCAGTGGGTCAGCCAGTTCCACGCCTTGGACACGCCGCCCGCCACCGCGCTGCCGGCGCGCTTGGCGGTGTTGGCCACTGCCGAGGCGCCGTTGGACACCGCGGTGCCCGCGCTGTGCAGCGCCGTCGAGGCGCCGCTGGCGACGGTGCTCCCGAGCTGCTTGGCGCCGTTCCACGCGGCCGAGGCGCCCTTGCCGATGAGGTGCGCGCCACCGGCGGCCAGCGCCTCACCACCACCGACTACCGCCCCGGCCACGCCGAGCGGGCCCAGGCCGCCAAAGTACTTGGCGGCGTCCTTGACGCCGTGAAAGCCCTCGGACGCCGTGTCGCCCAGCCAGCGCGCGCCATTGGACAGCCCGCTGCCGATGCCGCGCGCGGCGTCGCCCGCCGAGTGCCAGTTGCGCGCCGAGTCGACGAAGTTGCCGATCCCCTGCCCTGCCTCGTGCGCCTTGCTGCCCGCCCAGTTGGCGCCCTCGACGACTGTAGCGCGGCCCCCGAAGATGCCGCGCATCGCCTTGGAGTAGTTCTGCGCCTCGGACGAGTAGCTGCCGCCGTTGCGCGCCATCTCCTGGTCGGTCTCTTCGGCCAGGCGGCGATCGGCGCCGGCGACCCGCTTGATGCCCTCCCACGACCACATGCTGTGGCCGTCCAGGGCCTGGTAGCCGCGGTCGTGACGCTCGGCCGCCGCGTCGATGCCGTCGATCGGCTTATAGTCCGTCGCGCCGCCGGGCTGTTGGTGCGCCGCATCGTTGCGGTTGCCCGGACCGGCGAAGTTTCCGTAGGAGACCAGCCGCTCGAAGGGATTGGTTCGCCAGTCTCTGCCGGTCGAATCAGAGAATTGGTGATGACCGTCGTAAGGAGTCTCGAAGTTGTCCGGCATGATCCTGCCCCCGTACCCAGGTTATCGGCGCCCGCGGGTTGCGGTTGCTAGGGGGAGTCCGTCCTGCCGCTGCTCAATGTATGCCATCTGCCAATCGTGAACCCCACCACCGCCCACACCGCAGCGACTACCGCGCCGCCCAGCGCGACGCCCGAGGTGGACAGACCCAGGGCCACCAGCAGATCATGCAGCTTGGCGTTCAGCCAGTCGGCGCCGCGGTACACGACTGTATCGATGAAGCTCTTGGCCTTGTACTTGGCCTGCCGATCGACCGAGGTAAACAGGATCTCGCGCGAGGGTCGCAGCAGCCCATACTCGCCGACCCGGCGCACGATCATCACCGCGATGAGGACGCCCAGCGCCGGCGCCAGCGAAAGGACCACGAACCCGACGACCATCAGCGCCGGCACCGAGAACAGCACCAGCGCCACCCCCAGCCGCACGGTCAGCCGCCCGACGACCAGCAGCTGCAGCAGCAGCGACAGGATGTTGACCGCGGTGTCCAGCGTCGCCAGAAGGCGCGTCCGGTCCGCAGAGTTGGTGATCTCCTTGGCCAGGTGCGCCGCCTGCTGCAGATACAGAAACGTCGTGGTCGCAGAGAGCAGCAGGATAAACAGACTGATCCCCAGTAGATACGGCGAGCGGACGACCAGCGAGATCCCCGACAGCGGGTTGCCGCCGAGCGGCCGCTCCTCGGGAGCCGGCGCGGGCAGGACGGACGACGGCGTGTGATCGGGGGCCGCTGGCTCCGGTCGCGCGCCCCGCAGCAGCATGATGACCAGCGCCACCGCCACGGTCCAGAAGCCGGCCGCGAGCAAGAGCAGGTCGGCGTTGCCGAGCTTCTTGACCAAGAGCGCGGTGAGCGCCGGTCCGACGATGCTTCCCGCGCTGCTGCCGGCGGCGATGAAGCCGAACAGGCGGCGCGACTGCTCGCTCGTGTGCAGGTCGGCCATCAGGCTCCAGAACGCCGAGATGATGAACAAGTTGACCACGCTGACCCAGACGAAGAACAGCTTCGCCCCAAGGATCAGGGAGGGCGCGTGCGTCAGCAGCCAGTAAAAGCCGAGCAGATTGGCGATGAAGAACCCGTAGACCGCCGGCAAAAAGACCCGGCGGGCGAAGCGTGAGGCGAGCCAGCCGAAGATCGGCATCGCCGCCAGCATGCCGGCGAAGGTCCAGCCGAACAGGCCGCCGAGCTGGCGGGTCCCGATGGTGACGCCCAGGCTGTTGAGCACCGGCCGCAGGCTGGCGTAGCCGGTAAAGATGCAGAACAGCGCGACAAAGGAGACGACAACGACGCGCGCCTCATCCGGGCGGACCTTGACCACCCGCTGCAGCAGGGCCCAGTGCCAGGGGAGCGGGGCGTGAGGAGTTGAAGTGGAAGTCATCCATCGTTAAACAACCGGAGCCGCTCAGAGTTCGCCAGTTTCTGACGGGCCGAGCGGTTTGCAGCGGCTCACTGGCCGTCGCTCAGCCCGTTGGCTCGCGGCGCGGCTTGGGGGCGCGCCGGGGGACGCGGCTTTTTTTTGCGACTGCGGCCAACAGCCGGCGTCAGAGCGGTAAAGGGGCCGCTCCGGTCCACCGGACGCCCGAGTATAATTGACTGTCACCACCTTGAATGGTGGAGGTACTTAAGATGTTGACCCTGGCCGCAAGTCGTCTGTCTTCGCTGCTCTCCTTTGCGACCGTGACGTGGATGGCCTTTCAGCCCGCCCAGGCGCACGCTGCGGCCCTTGGCCAGGATGCCCAGTCGGTGCCCGTAGCCGCTGCGATCGCCGCGCCCACCGCGGTAGCCGCAGTCACCGAGCCCTCCACACTCGCCGCGCTCCCCGCGGTCACTCCGCCCTACACTGCCGCTGCTCCTTCCGCGGCCGTGGCGGCCACTCCAGGCGCCGCACCCTCCGCGGGCGTCGCGTCCTCGGCCCCCTGCGCGCTCCTCAAGCCGCAGCTGCGCTGGCACGAGCCGTTCTTTGGCCTGGGCACCTGGCCCGAGGTCGCACAGGAGGCCCTGGCTCGCACCTCGCCCGACTGCCGCGCCGCCATCGCGGCCGGCAAGGCCCCGGAGGTAGCGACGGCGCTGCGGGAGCTCGCGCAGCATGCGGTGCCGGGCGATCACGCCCTGCAGCGGTTCGTCTATCGGCTGACCTGCCAGCTGCGGGTGCCGGAAGCGCGCCCGCAGATCCTCGCCGGCTTGCACGAGCCCGCGGTGTACGCCGACTGCGCCGACGCCCTGTTCAGCATGGACTTCCGCGAGCCCGAGGCGCTGAAGCTGCGCGAGCGATACATGGAAGGTCTGCGGCAGGAGCCGCTCAAGACCCACCTGCCGAGCGCGCTCCTGCGCCCCCCCTATGCCGAGCGGCTGGCGCCGGTGCTGGCGGCCTACGATCAGGCGCAGCTCCCGGGGCGCGACGCCGTCTACCGCGCGGTGTGCCAGCAGCCGGAGCCGCGCTCGCCGGAGGTCACCGCCCGCTGCGCCGGCCTGACCGAGCGCGAGCCGGAGTGGGTACAGGGCAAGCTGCTGCGCGGCGACTTCGACGGCGGCTTCTCCCACCTGAGCCGGCTCCCGCCCGAGCAGCTGCCGCGCTTCACGGCGTTCCTGCAGAAGTTCAACGCCGAAGAGCGGCCGGGCCGCGACCGCCTCTATCAGGTGCTGTGCGCCCGCCAGCCGGCGCCGACCGGCGAGCTCGGTGCCGCTTGCGACAAGCTCCTGCCGCGCCAGGAGCCCAAGTGGCTGGCGCGCAACAACGCGCAGCGCCTGCAGTCCCAGGTGGACCTGTACTACCTGCGCGGACGCGTCATCGCCGGCATGTTCCTGGGCGTATCGCTGCTGCTGTTTGCCTACGGCGTGCTGGACGCTCAGCGACGCCGCCTCCGGGCCCAGAGCTGAGCGGACTTTGACCTGAAGGCCGCGCCGGAGGGTGCCAGCTAAACCGCGCCCCCGTTCAAGCCCGAAATTTTCACCGGGGAGCGGGTGGCGCCGGAGGCGGGGGCCCTGACGCGCGAGCGGCGGGGTGCCGCAGGTGACGGGACCCGCTCCGGTTCGTATTTCATTCGGGGCATGGTTTAGTGAAAGGTGCGGTGACCCGCCGGACCCGGAGACCCAGAGAGAGTCTCCGGGTCCTTTTTGCGCACGACGAGCTGGCGCTTGTCGCGCGCGTCCGCCGCCTCCTGCTGCATGTCCAGGGCCTCGTACTCCCGCGCTGCCGTGTCGAGCAAGCTGGCCGCGTCCGCCCAGGCGCCGGCGTGGGCCAGGGCCAGCGCTTCGAGCATATCGAGGTTGGCCAGCCCGAGCGGCTCGTGGTGACTGCGGAAGATCTCGCGCGACCGCTTGAAGTAGTCGCGCGCTCGCGGGATACGCCCCAGCCGGCGCTCGACATCTCCGCGCAGACACAGCGCATTGGCCTCGCCAAGAGGGTTGTTGGCGGTCTTGAACAGCCCTTGCGCCTCTTCCAGGTAGGTCGCTGCCGGCTCATATCGCTGCCGGCCGACCTCCACATGCGAAAGTCCCAGCGTCGCGTTGGCCTGGCCGATGCGCGCCTCCAGGCGCTCGAAGATCCCCCGCGCCGCAACGTAGTCGCGCTCTGCCGCCTCAAGGTCGCGGAGGCTGCGCGCCAGATCCGCCCGCGCCAGATAGACGCCGGCAGCGCCGCGCAAGTGCCCCGCGTGCTCGAACAGCTTGAGGGCCTCATCATAGGCCTTGCGGGCCGACTCCTGCCGGTCCTCCAGCCAGTCCAGGTTGCCGATCCCGCGGAGCGCGTGCCCCTGGCCGGTAGGATTCTGCCCCTGCGCATACAGAGCGCGCGCATCGACAAAGTACTGTCGGGCGGTGTCGTTCTCACTGCGCAGGCGCAGGAGCTCACCAAGCCCCAGGGTGCCCGCAGCGTAGCTGTCGCGCAGGTTCATCTCCTTGGCCAGGACGATGGCCTTGCGATAATCGGTGCGGGCCTCGTCGTAGCGGAGCAGCCCGCGGGCCAGCTCGGCGCGGGCCAGCAGCGCGTCCACATAGCCGGGCTGCGCCCCCTGGTCCTGCAGCGCCACGGCGGCGCGATCGAAGCGGCGCTGCGCCGAGTCCGGGTCTGTGTCGCGCTCCGCCCGCCCGAGCCCGAGATCAACTGCCGCCGCGCTCAGCGAGTCGCCGAGCTTCTGATATCGCGACTGCGCCGCCTGCAGGTGCTCGTAGACCCTGCGCGCGCCGGCAACGGCTGACTCGGCGCTGGCGAGGACGGTGAGTGCGTCGGCTTCGCCCTTGAGGTTGTGGCTCTGGCGAAACAGCGCGAGCGCCTGCTCGGCGTCGTTCGCCGTCCGGATCTCGTAGCCTCCCGC
>DAOMZC010000042.1:0-17482 GCA_035437965.1 Pseudomonadota bacterium | reverse complement strand
CCCGGCCTCGGCGGCTACCCGCTGTGGGATCCGGGAGAGGGCCGCAGCGCGCTCGCATCGCGGGAGATGGCGGCCGCCGGGCGCTGGGTCGTGCCGCTGCTGTACGGCGAGCCGTACTACGACAAGCCGGCGCCGTTCTTCGGCCTGCTGCGCGCCGTGCAGGCGTTCGAGAACGGCAAGCAGGATCAGGCGAGCAACCTGTTCCAGCGCTATATGCATGAAGCCTGCGACGCCGCGACGCTGGAGGCGGTCGCCATCCTGAGCCAGCAGCGCGAGCCGTCGTCCGATGGCAAAGGGGCAAGTCGATGAACAGATGGATGAACAGAAGGTCCAGCTGGTTGTTCTTTGGCGCGGCGCTGTCCACCCTGGCGGCGGCCGGCTGCGGCTCGCCGCATGACGGCGCCGACGCGACCTACCTTGTGGAAATCCGCTGCCATACCCCAGAGGGAGCGCCGGTCGCCAACGTCCGGCTGGTCCACCCCGAGTCCGGCGAGTCCGGGGTCACCTCGGCGCAGGGGAAGCTCAGCCTGCGCCTGGCCGGCCATGAGGGCAGCGAGGCCACCCTCCAGGTCAGCGGGCTCCCCGACGGCATGGTGCTGGCCGACGACAGCCCGCGCCAGCACATCGTGTTCAAGAGCCTCTCCGACGCCACCGGGCGCAAGCGGTTTTTGACCCACGACATCGTGCTGACCAAGAGCAAGGAGACCTACGTACTCCTGGTCTCGACCGCGGGTGCGCCGAACCTGCCCGTGGTGGCCAATGGGATTACCCTGGGCAAGCTCAACTCGCGCGGTGCCGGCGCCTTCCGCGTCCATGGCCAGCCGGGCGAGGAGCTCAAGGTCGTACTCGACACCATCCGCGCCGGCGCCGCCCGCGGCAGCTCGCTGCAGACCTTCACCCTGCCGGCGGGCCGCTCGATCCTGTCGTTCCAGTCCGATCTGACGCTGGTTGCTGCCAACACTCCCCTGCCCTCCAGCAGCGCTGACGCCGCCGATGGCGGCTCGCCGCGCATCCTGGTCAAGTTCAACACGCGCCGCCACCACGAGCGCTCGCACGGCAGACGCGGCAAGCTCGAGCTACCGGTGCCTGCCGCGGGGCCGGAGAAGCCACCGGTGCAGGTCCCCTTCCGCGGCGTCGATCTGCAAAAAGGCTGAGGCAAGCCAGCAGCTCTCCCGCCGCTCACCCCTACATCCTGCCGAGCCGATTCCGTTCAGCTTTCCAAGCCCACAGCAGCAACCCGCCGCAGCGTGAGCGCGCTCGCGTCGGCGCCGCGAGATGGGCGCGGCGCGCGCGGTCCTATTCGCCGGGGAAGCGCTGATACGCAAGCTCCAGCGAGTCGCAGAACGGCTGCCGATCCTCGCGACAGATCGGCAGAATGTTCTGCAGCAGGAGCTTCTGCTCTTTTATCTGGTTCTCGGTGACGGCGCGCTCGTAGTTGAAGTTGTGATCGGCGTAGGCTGTTTCAAGCTCGGCGCGGGCGGTCAGGTAGCGGGCCTTGAAATCCGGGATCTGAATATAGTCGGCCCCCAGCGCCAGCTTGGCCCGGTGTAGCAGCTTGGCCACCTTGTAGCGCGTCACCAGATCACGGGTGCTCCCGGCGATGAGCTCCAGGGCGATGCGGTGGGCGTCGCGGGCGCGCTCCAGACACTCGGCGCGGCTCTGGCAGCCGATGGGCTTTACCACCGCGAGCAGGTCGAGCTTGGCGAAGGCGACGGTCGGCGGCACCGGCGCCGGCGGCGGCGGCTTGGTGAAATCGTAGATGAGATATCCGGCCAGCGCGCACAGCACCGCCACCAGCAGCACCCGGGTCATCGGCGACAGGCTCGGCGCCTCTTCGGTCACCGCGCTTGGGATCTGCGCCGCGTGGTCGGTGCTGTCGGACGCCTCGACCGTAATCGACCGCCAGCGCGGCGCGATACGCTCCAGGCCCGCCGCCGCCGCCACGTCGATCGGGCCGGCCGGGTCCTCGTGGAGCGTCTGCTGCATCGCCTCCGGCAGGTCGGCGGCGGCATGAATCTCGAAGCGATACGGACCGATGTGAAAGACCTGCCCCGGGAACATCTCTTCCGCTACCGCGGCGCGGCCGTTACAGACCATGACGTTCGGACTGTCCGGGTTCAGCTGCACCCACACCGAGTCGGCGCGCGGCGACAGCGTCAGCTGATGGCGCGAGATCGTCGGGTCGGCGATCAGGATGTCGGCGCTGGGGTCGCGGCCGACCTGTGTCACCGGCTGATCCAATAGATAGTGGCGGACCATATCATTATGGAAGATCGCCACCGAGAAACTGATGACCGGTTGATTGGCTGGCGACAAGGGAGCCTCTCAGCAGACCAGATGCTGGGCGCTGGCGGTCATGATGGTCGGGTCGCTCTGGTAGGTGAGCGGCGACAGCGGGACCCGCTGCGTGTAGTTGTAGTTGACGGTCGCGGTGACCACGGTGGGCGCCGGGTTGCAGTCGGCATCGAGCGTCACCGTGACCTGCTTCTGGGCGCGGTCGATGAGCGCGGTGATCGCCCCGGCGCGGCTTGGATCCGGCGTCCCGCTCTTGCCGATGACGCCGGCCAGGCACGCCGCGGCGGCGCGCGTCGCGGCCTGCTGCGCGGTGACGGAGTTGCAGGTGGCCAGGCCGCCGCTGTAGGTGTTGTAGTTCACCGCCGCCGCCCGCGCGGCGCAGAACGCCGCATACTCCACCGTCACGCGTGCCGCCTTGCGCAGCCCGAGGTCGAAAGCGAACAGGATGAACCACAGCGAGACGATGAGCGCCAGCAGGTAGCTGCCCGGATCGATCTCGCCGCGCTCATCCCAGATGATGAGGTGGACCCAGCGGGGCCCGGGTAGGCGGCTGCGCGCTCGCTCTGTGACCAAGGTCCGGTGGCCCCGGCGGCTGAAGGGCGGACTGGTTGTGCGGTCCATGCGGCGGAGTCCTCCGCTCGCTTGCGGATCAAATTCCGCGCCAACCGCGCCCGGGCTGGCGCCGGCATTCCTCGCCGGGGTCGGTCGGGATGGCATGCACCGTGCATCGTCAAGACAGCGGGCGGCTTCGCCTGCGAGGTCTTATGACATCCTGGTCAGCACACTGGCGGCGCTTCGTACATGATGAGCGCGGCTTCTCTGGGGTGACCACCTATGTAGGGACCACCATGGCCATCTCGCTGCCGCTCGGGCTCGTATTTTACACCATATATGTCTCACTGTGCGACGGAGGCCGCTATGCCAACTACGTCCTTGGCCTGTTCTAGGAAGAGACAGCGGGCGGCGGGCATGGGGGTCGGCCGCCGGGGACATGCGCTGCGGCGGCTCCTCCGCGACGGGCGCGGGTTCGCCGCGGCCGAGGCGGTGATGCTGGCCCTGCTCTTGTCGGGAACGTGCCTGGTCGTGGGTCACATCTTGTTCAGGGGCGCGCTGACCGCGGCCAAGGCGCTGAACACGGAGCTTACGGGGAAATAGGAGTGGATGTCGTGGCGGATCATCCGGCTGAGAAGAACGTGACTCCCGAGAAGAACCTGGACAAGGAGCTGCGGCGCCGGCTGCACCCGCAGGTGCTGGCGCTGCGCCACGCGATGCACCGCCGCCTGCTGCAGCTCATCGATCTGCCGGCGATCCGACCCGAGGATGTGGAGGACACCCACTTCCGCAGCTACATCGACAAGCTGGTCGATGAGCTCCTCGACAGCTTCGGCGACCGCATCCCGGAGATGACCACCCGCCAGGAGATCAAGAAGGACTTCCTGGCCGAGACGCTGGGCCTGGGGGCGCTTGAGGAGCTCCTGGCCGATGAGACGATCAGCGAGATCATGGTCATCGACCGCCAGACCGTGTACGTGGAGCGGCGCGGTCAGCTGGAGCAGGTGCCGGTCGGCTTCGGCTCGGACAGTGCCCTGCGCTCGATCATCGAGCGCATCATCATGCCGCTCGGGCGGCGCGTCGATGAGAGCCAGCCCCTTGTCGATGCCCGCCTCAAGGACGGCTCGCGCGTGAACGTCATCATCCCACCGCTGGCGCTGCGCGGCCCCACGGTCACCATCCGCAAGTTCTCCAAGAAGCCGCTGAGCCTGGACAAGCTGGTCGAGGTCGGGGCGATGAGCGAGGAGATCAAGCGCTTCCTCATCCGCTCGGTGCGGGCGCGCAAGAACATCGTCGTCTCGGGCGGCACCGGCTCGGGCAAGACGACGCTGCTCAACGCGCTGTCGCAGTACATCGACACCAGCGAGCGCATCATCACCATCGAGGACTCCGCTGAGCTGCAGCTGCAGCAGCCCCACGTCGTGCGGCTGGAGACGCGCCCGGCCAACTTCGAAGGGCACGGCGCCTTCACCATCCGCGAGCTCGTGATCAACTCGCTGCGCATGCGGCCCGACCGCATCGTGGTCGGCGAGTGCCGCGGCGGTGAAGCGCTGGACATGCTGCAGGCGATGAACACCGGACATGACGGCTCGCTGACCACCCTGCACGCCAACAACCCCCACGAAGCGGTGAGCCGCCTGGAGACGCTGTGCCTTATGGCCGACGTCGAGCTGCCGGTCAAGGCGATCCGGACGCAGATTGCCAACGCCATTCACATCATCGTCCAGGCGACGCGCCTTGGGGACGGCTCGCGCAAGGTGACCGCGATCTCGGAGGTGACCGGGCTGTCTGACAACGGCGAGATCAACCTGCACCCGCTGTTCATCTTCCAGCGCCAGCCGCCGCAGGTGGGCGAAGGTCCGCACTCCAAGATCCGCGGCCGCTTCCGCACCACCGGCTTCGTCCCCACGTTCATCAATCAGTTCTACACACTCGGGCTGACCGCGCCGGGGGAGGAGTTCTGACGTGGACCTGAAGATGACGGCGGCGATGCTGCTGCTGGCGACGGCGTTCGCCGGAGCGCTGATCGCGCTGGAGCAGTGGATCCGCAGCGATGGCTCGGTGTGGACGCGCCTGTGGTGGACGTACAAGGAGTGGTACGAGGAGCAGGCTTCCTATCTAATCGATCCGCGGCCGGCCGTGGAGGCGGCCAAGCAGCACCTCATCATCGCGGTCGGTGCGCTGGTTGCCGGCGGCGTGGTGGCGCTGCTGGTGGCCCCCAACCTGCTGGTCATCTTCGCGCTGTTCGGGCTCGGCATCGTCTATCCGTTCCTGGAGATCCGCGGCCGCGTGCAGAAGCGTCGCCAGGAGCTGATCTTGCAGATCGATCCTGCCCTGCAGTTCATGGCCAACGCGCTGCAGGCGGCGCCCAACCTCGAGGAGGCGCTGATGCTGGTGGCGCAGCACATGAAGCCGCCGATCGCGCAGGAGGTGCGGCGGGTGGTGAGCGCCTATCGGCTCGGCAAGAGCCTGGACGAGGCGCTGCAGGAGATGGCCGACCGCTGCAACGAGCCGTTCATCACCTCGATGGTGATGGCGCTGATCGTCGGCCGGCGCACCGGTGGCAACATATCGCTGACGCTGCGCGACATTGCCTTGTCCACGCGCGAGGTCACCAAGGTCGAGCTGGATCTGCGCACCAAGACCAAGGGTCAGCAGAACCAGTTCTATCTCGTGCTCGTACTGTATCCGGTCGGCGTCATGGCGCTCAAGGAGATGCTGCCATCGGCGTGGGAGACGCTCGCCCACACGACGCAGGGGCTCATGGCGTTCCTCGGCTCGGCGCTGGTGGTGGTGGTGTCGTTTGTGTGGGCGCGCAGCATCCTGAGCGCCAAGAACCTGTGAGGTCGCCGTGGCCAAGCTAGTAAGCCTGGATATAGCGCTGCTGCTCGTGGGACTCGCCCTGCTCGGGGCGGGCGTCGGCCTGACCTTGGATACGATCTTGTCGGTGCGCTGCCCGGACTTCGAGGTGCGCGGGCGGCGCGCCGCCAACCGGCTGCGGGGGCTCAAGGACTCGGGAATCTATCCGCCGCTCCTGCAGGTCATCCGCTTCATGGCCGGCTACGCGGCGCTCATCAAGGCGCCGCGGCTGCGGGCGCGCCTGGAGCTGTGGCTGCAGCAGGCCGATGAGCCGCTCGGGCTCGTGCCGACCGAGATCATGGGGATCTGTCTGCTCGCCGGGCTCGTCGCCGCGCTCGCCGCTTCGCTGCTGCTTACGCCGCTGCTCGGCATCCCGGCGCTGCTCATGGGGATGTACATGCCGTACGAGCGCGTGCGGGCGCTGGCGCAGGAGCGCATCGTCAGCATCGGCGCCTCACTGCCGACCTACATCGATCTGCTGGTGCTGAGCATGACCGCCGGCATGGACTTCGTCGGCGCGGTCCGGCTGCTGGTCGCCAAGACCGATGTCAAGCGCGGCAAGATGCCGATCCGCGATGAGCTGCTCATCTTCCTCAACCAGCTGGATCTCGGCCGGACCCGGCAGGAGGCGATGGAGAACCTCGCCCGCCGCGTCCCGGCCGACTCGGTGCTGTCGTTCACCGCCGCCTGCATTCAGGCCGAGCAGAAGGGCATCCCGCTGCGCAACGTGCTGCGCATCCAGGCGGAGGTGCTGCGGCAGAAGCGGCTGGCGGACTCGCTGGCGTATGTCGACACCGCGAACCTCAAGATGCTCGGGCCGATCATGCTGGTGATCGTCGCCCTGATGATCGTCATCCTGGCGCCGGTGCTGCTGAGCGTCGGCGACGTAGTAAACGGCGGCGGCGGGAATCTGTTTCCATGAACCGGGGACGCTGGGCAAAGGTGGTTGTCTTGGTGGGCGCGCTGATGGTGCAGGCGGGCTGCGCCAGCAAGCCGGCGGTCGTCGTCGATCCGGCGCTGGCGGCGGCGCGGCAGCGGCTGGTGAAAAATCCCGGCGAGCCGGCGCCGCAGCTCGAGCTGGCCGAGCTTTACTTGAAGCGGCATGACTACCTGCGCGCCAGCCAGTACCTGAACCTGGTCGAGGAACAGGCGCCGGCGCGCCAGCGGGCCGCCGGCATCGGCGAGGAGCGGCTGTTCCACCTCGGCGTGCTCATCGCGGTCGGCAGCCAGCACTACTCGCAGGCCATCCGCCGCTGTCAGGCGCGGCTCGAGCAGGTAATCGGGGACGCCGCGACCCGGCGCCTGCTCGCCAGCCTGCTGGAGGGCGTCGGCGATGAGGCGGGCGCCGAGCGGCAGTGGCGGCTGCTGGTGGCGCTGCAGCCCGCGGAGGCGCAGCACCTGCTGGAGCTCGGGCGCTTCTATCTGCGCACCGATCGCGTCGATCGCAGCCAGCTGGCGCAGAGGCAGTTCGCCCGCTACCTCGAGCTGGCGCCCGATGGTCCCGAAGCGTCGCGGGTGAAGACGGCGCTGCGCATCCAGCAGCTTGATGAGCAAATCGCAGCGGAGTAGACCGTGTCCGAAGACTCCAGATCAATTCCCGAGAGCGTCTTTCGCAACACCCTGAACAAGCTGTTCGCCCCGGTGGCCAGCCTGATGTCCGATCCCACGGTGTCGGAGATCCTCATAAACGGCTACCAGACGATCTACTTCGAGCGCCGCGGGCAGCTGCACAAAAGTGATCTCAGCTTTCCCGATCCGGAAGATCTCGACAGCCTGTGCCAGAACCTGGCGCAGTACGTGGGCAAGCACATAAGCGCAGAGAACCCGCTGCTCGAGGCCCGCCTCCCGGACGGCTCGCGCGTCGCAGTGGTCGCGCCGCCGGCGGCGCGCGGCGGCACCATGCTGAGCATCCGCCGCTTCTCGCGCGAGCGGGCGCGCCCGGAGCAGCTGATCGGCTGGGGCAGCGCCACCCAGGAGGTGCTCGACTTTCTCAAGTGCTGCCTGCACTGCAAGCGCAACACCGTGGTCGCCGGCGGCACCGGCTCGGGCAAGACGACGCTGCTCAACATCCTGTCGTCGTTTTTCCCCGACAACGAGCGCATCATCGTCATGGAGGACGTGAGCGAGCTGCAGGTGCAGAAGGAGCACGTGGTCTATCTGGAGACCCGTCCGCCCGATGCCCGCGGGCGCGGCGCGGTGTCCATGCGCGACCTTCTGCGCTCGGTGCTGCGCATGCGCCCCGACCGCATCCTGGTCGGCGAGATCCGCGGCGGCGAGGCGATGGAGCTCGTGCAGGCGCTGTCCACCGGTCACGGCGGCTCGATGACCACCCTGCACGCCAACTACGCCATCGACGCCATGCACCGGCTGGAGACGATGTGCATGATGAGCGATGTCCAGCTGCCAATCGGACCCTTGCGCGCCCAGATCATCTCGGCGATCGACATCGTCGTGCAGCAGAACCGCCTGCGGGACGGCAGCCGGCGCATCGTCGGCGTCTATGAAGCCGAGTGCCTGGACGCGCAGGGTGAGTACGTGATGCGGCCGCTGTTCGAGTTCAAGCAGCAGGGTGAGGAGCCCGGCAGCGGCAAGATCATCGGCCAGCTCGTCGCCACCGGCCGCCCGCCGACCTTCGCCGCCGACCTGGAGGGCCGCGGGTTTCGTCTGCCACCGGCGATGCGCCGCGGATGAGAAGGGGTCTCATGCGACTTGCACTACTGCTCTTGTTGCTCTGCGTGGTGGGCTGCGGGCCGCAGCCGCCGTCTATCAGCAACCTCTCTTATGGCCCGCTCGCCGCGGCGGTCGGTCTGCCGGTGACCATCGCGCTCACCTTCACCTATGTCGATCAGAACATGGACACGGCGGAGTACGGCTACCTGACCGTCGATCCCAGCGGCGCGACCAGCACCTATCCCCGCTTGCCGCTGGTGGGAAGCTCGTCCACGACCATCAAGGCCATGGCGACGCTGTCGTTAAACCTCACGCCGACGATGCGCGGCCCGTACTCCTTCGAGATCTGGGTTGCCGACCTCACCGACCTGGAGTCCAACCACCTGAGCGGCGTCTTCAAGGCGGACTGAGCCCGGCCGCCGCTGCCGTCACCGCGGCTCGTTGTCGCTGCTCTGCCGCCGCGGGCGGCGCACCTTGGGAACGAACAGGCCCTCGCGCTGGATGAGGCGGTTGAGCTGATCGCGGCTTATGTTGAGGATGGCGGCAGAGCGGGTCACGTCGCCGCCCTGCTCGAGCAGCACCTGCTCCGCCCGCTCGCGCGTCGGCAGGGAGCGCGGAATCGAGCGCCCCGACTCGCGCTTGCCGCTCGACGCCGACGCGCCGCTGGCGACCTCGGGTGCGGAGCCGTAGCGCGGGCCGGGCTCGCAGCGGGAGATGACGTCGTGCGGGCTCTCCGCCATCGCCTGCCCAAGGAGGAACCCGACCTCCGAGACATTGGTGCTGTAGTGGTGGCGCACCAGCTGCTCGATGAGCAGTGGATGGATCTGCGGCTGCCCGTCGCGCATGAAGCGCGTGATGCCGGTGTCGTCGCGCTGCGCCTGCAGCTTGAGGATGCTGTCGATCAAAAGCGGAATGTCCTCCCGCCGCTCGTTCAGACTCGTCAGGTGGATCTCGCGCTGGAAGCGCCGCTTGAGCTCGTGGCGCAGGCGCTGCGGCCGGTTGGTGGCGCCGACCAGCCGGAAGTCCGAGCGCAGCGGCCGGTGCTCCTCGCCCAGCCGGAAGTACTCGCCGCCGCGCTCGGTGACCCGCAGGAACATCGGCTGCACTTCCTCCGGCATGTCGCCAATCTCGTCGAGAAATAGCGTCGACTGGTGGGCGGCGCCGATCAGGCCGGCGCGCTCCTCCATGCCGGGATTGGGAAAGTTGCGGCGGTTGCCGAACAGCAGCGCCGCGGCCAGGCTGGCCGGGATCGTCGCGATATTATCGGAGATCATCCGCTGCGCCGCGCGACCCGACATGCGGTGCAGGGCCTGCGCCGCCAGCTCCTTGCCGCTGCCGCTCTCCCCGGTGATGAGCACGTGGAAGTTGGTGCGGGCGAAGGCGGCGAGCGACTCGCGCAGCTTCCACATCGCCGGGCTCTCGCCGACCATTCCGTCCTGGTCGGGCTTGCCGAAGCTGCTCGCCCGCTCTTTGGGATAGGCGCGCAGCGGCGGCATCACCAGCGGGCGGATCGTGCAGTAAAGGAGCAGCTGATTGCGCAGAAACAGCGTACTGCCCGGCCGCACCAGCGCGTCCTGCACCGGCACCTGATTGACCAGGAGCGGGCAGCGCCCGATGTTCATGACCACCAGCCCGTCATGGCGCGGGTGAATCTCCAGCTGGCGGCGCGAGATCCCTTCGCCGAGCAGAAAGGATCCGGCGCGCGTCGGCTCGCCGCGCTCGAGTGCGCCCGGCGGGCGCTGGCGAAAAAACGGCACCGGAAGCCCGCTCTGCTCTTGCCCCTGCAGGCGCAGATCCTCATCGGTCAGTCCGCGGCCGAGCAGCCACTGCGGATGCTCGGGCGGAAACAGCGCGACCTCACCGACCCGGTGCGGCTCACGCGCCGACCACAGGATGACCAGGGCCAGCACGTCGTGCGCCGGCTGTACCTCCGGCTCGTCCTCCAGCTCGGTCAGCGTGGTCGCCGATGGCGACGGTTTGGGTTGTTCCTCGACCATTGGGTAGTCTGGCAGCTGCCCCCTCCTCCCAAGACTCCGTTGATAACCCGAGCTTACGCTCGCCCCAGCAGCGGTAGACCTCTATTTCAGATACTATTCTACCAAAATTCGGGCATGCAATCTGCCGCTGGACCCGCTGCGCATTCTTATCTACTCGTGCAGCGCTTCACTCGGCACAGGCACAGGTACGTACAGTCAACCGATGGACTGGGAGCGGAGTGTCTGTAGCCGCTGTAAATAAGCCTGCGGCTGCGCTTAGTTCATGGATTGGCGGACTGGCAGAGCTGGGCGCGGACCGTCATGGGGGCCGGGTGGGGCTGGCAGGTGCCTTGCGTAGGCGCGGGATAGCTCGGTAGCGAGCAGTAGGTGCTGGTGCACTGGCTGCCATCGGTACAGGCCGCGCCGTTCGGCTGCGACGGACCGCAAGTCTGGCTGCCCGGCAGGCACCACAGGCCCGCCCTGGGATCGCACGGTATCGCCGCGCTGCAGGGCTGGCCGGATTCTGCATAAGCCGTACACTTGAGGGCTATGGTGGGACAAAATGCCCCCGCCTGGCACTGCGGCATCTGGCTGTTATTGCTGCAGGTCTGACCGATGGGAATGTTGGCGGCGCAGAAGCCGGTGCAAGCAAAGCAGCAGCTGTCCTGGTCGCCCGCGCACGCGGTGGGAGTCGACGAGGGACACGACTCGGTGGCGGCGCGACGGATGGCGCAGCTTGTGCTTACGCAGGTGGAGCCGGGGCCGCACGGGTTCACGCCGGTCTCACACACGCTGCCGACGGGCGCGCTGGGCACAAGGACCCTGCCGCAGGCGGTGTTCGGCAAGAGCCCGGGGAGCGCGGCATAGCAGTTCGTGTAGCGCTGCTGCAAGGCGGCCAGACACTCGCTGGCGGCCGAGCGATCGTACTCGAAAAGTCCTACGTTCAGAAAGGTTAGCTCGCGACCTCGCGGCCGAAAGAACGCGGCATCGGTGGTGGGCGTACACAGGCTGCCGCAGCAGCGCAGGCTGGCTTCGCAGGTCAGCTGATTGGCCAGCTTGAGGAAGTCCGCATAGCTGTTCGGGGTCGTGGTGGCCGGCTCGACGCTGCAGGACAGGCAGAAGACCGCCGCGCAGAGCGCCCGCTTGATGACGCGGCCGGATAGCCAGTTAGGGGAAACTGCCGACATCAGAACACCCCGAGCGCATGAAGGGAGCCAAACAGGCTGAGGTTCGCCAGCCTGTCGTCACGCAGGCCAGAAGGATTGTCCTGCGCGGCGAAGAAGTGATCGCCCGCCAGACCCGTAAGCAGGGACAGCGCCAGCCGCGGCATCACGTACACGCGGGCGGGGGATCGGCAGGCGGCAGGGCGGTGAGCGTCTCTTTGCTGTCGACGTCGGCGCTCTGGTTCAGCTCGAGCTCTTTTTCCTCGTAGCCGGCAAGGCGCAGCTTCACCTTCAAGCTGCCCGGCTGCGGCGGTCGCTCGGTGGTCCACGGCGCTTTCCCCAGGACCACGCCGTCTTGGGCCTGCACCACCTCGGCGCCGGGCGGCGAGCTGTCGATGCTCCAGCGGATGGGCTTCGGGGCGGCGGGTACCGGCGGCGGCGCGACCGGGTGGTGGCGAAGGGAGCGCACCCCGACGACGCCAAAGCCGAGCAGCACGACCACCGCCGACAGGAGGACCTCCAGGCCGCGCCGCCGTCGCCGCGTCGGCTGCTTGGCCTGCCCGGCGGCGGTGCTCAGCACTCCGGTCGGCAGAAGCTCCGCCGCCGCCGACTTCACAATCGGCATGTTCGACGTCGAGCGGCGGACGACGGCCGGCGGGTGCTGGCTGCTCAGCGCTTCGAGCTCGACCGCCACTTCGCGCATCGACGGGCGCTTTTCCCGATCCTTGGTCATCATCCGGTGCACCAGGGCCGCGACGGCCTCGGGGAGCTCCGGCATCACGCTGAGCAGCGGCGTCGGCTCCTCGGTGATGTGCTTGACGATGATGTCGCCCTGGCCTTCGCCGACGATCGGTCGCACGCCGGAGAGCATCTCGTACATCATGACGCCCAGCGAATAGACGTCGCTGCGGCCGTCCACCCGACCGGCGCCCCGACACTGCTCGGGCGACATGTAGTAGGGGGTGCCCATGATCGAGTTGGTGCTGGTCTTGACATGGCCCGGGCTCGACAGCGAGGCGCTGTCATCGGCCAGCTTGGCGATGCCGAAGTCGAGCAGCTTGGTATGCTCACCGCCGGGCGCCTTGGCGTCGTGGATGATCATTACGTTGTCGGGCTTGAGATCGCGATGGATGACGCCCTTGTCGTGCGCCGCGGCCAGCGCGTCGGCCAGCTGCGAGCCCAGGTTAAGCGCCTGCTCCAGCGGCTGCGGACCGGCGCGTCCCTTGAGCCGGGCGGCCAGGGACTCGCCGTTCAGAAACTCCATCACGATATAGGCAGTGTTATCGGGCAGCTGGCCGAAGTCGGAGATCTGGACCAGGCCCTTGTGGTCGACACGGTTGACGGCGCGCGCCTCGTTGAAAAAGCGGGCGGTGAACTCGGGCAGGACGGCGAACTCGGGGCGCAGGAGGCAATTTCGGACTGATCGCAGTCAGCTTGGGGCCAGCTTGGGGCAGGCTCGACGCTTGGCCAAAGCGATCGGCTGGACGGCGCGGGCCGCGGGCTGGCGAATGGCCGCCGCCAGAGGTCGGAAGCGCTTAAAGTCTGCAGGTCGTCCGCGCCCGACCGAAGTTGATGGTGCCCGGAGGCTGGGCGCCCGGCTGTCCACCAAAGGCGAGCGTCGGCGGGTCATGGCCGAAGTTTTCAAACATCTTGGCGGTCGAGCAGCGAAGGACCAGCGGTAGAAGCGCCGCCTGGTCGGCCGCCGGGAGCCGCAACAGCTCGTCATAGCCGGCGATGCGAACCGTGACGTCATAGCCCTGAGCGCGAGTCTTTTCCGATAGCGTGCCGCCCGCTTCAGTGTTCGCCCGCATGTGGTAGGTGCAGGATCCGACAGTACCGGCCACGCCCTCTTCGCCCAGGCTCATATCGACGGGGTACTGGCCCAGGCCGCCGGTGATGCGGCGGACGTGGTTGTCCTGCCGGACGAGCAGGTTGACGCTGTGCTGGTTGTTGATAAAGCCGCTGACCTGGACGTACTCACCCTTGTGGGTGACCTGATAGTGAATGTCCGCCCCGCAGACGGTGCCAGCGATCGAGCCGCCCGGGGCGCTGAGCCCGCCGGATGGCTCGACTGACTTGGGATAGGCGTCGTAGTGACGAATGGAATAGGGCTGACCGACGTACTCGCGGGTCGCCCGGGGCGTCGCGACTCCGTCGATGATCACCGGCCCCGGGGCCCCGGCACAGGCGACGAGCCCGGTCAAGCAGACGAGTGCCGAACCTGTAATCAACCCGCGTGATGAGCGCATTCGAGCTCCTTGGTTCGAGAGGAAAAGACGCCAGGAATCCACGAATCCACGACCGCTGCTGCAACTAATATTCCATCCGCCTAACTCCCCATCAAGACACGGAAACCGCGGGCGACCTTGGTAGCGTAGCTGTTTGGAAAGCCAACACCTGTCCGAAAAGAAAACATGTACAGGCGGGGCCGTACTGCGCTGCGACCAGGTTCATCCCTGGAGGACCGCATCAGCCGGTCGGCGGCTTGCCGGTGTTGACCGCCAGCTGAGCGGCGAAGGCCCGCTTGTAGGCAGGCCGCGCTTCACCGCGGGCGACATAGGCGGCCAGGTTCGGATACTCGTCCAGAAGCCCCGATGCTCGCAGCCTGAGCAGCACCGACACCATCATCAGATCGCCCGCGCTGAAGGCCCCATCGAGCCAGTGCGCATCGCCCAAGCGAGCGGCGAGCTGCCGCAGCCGGCTGCGAACGCGATCCGCGACCAGCGGCAGGCGCTCTGCAGTCCAGGGCTTGTCGCCTTCGAGCAGCTTGGCGGTTACGAGCTCGAGGATCGGCGGCTCCACCGTGTTGATCGCGGCAAACATCCAGGTGATCGCGCGCGCCCGGGCATTTTCATCGTCCGGTAGAAGCCCCGCATGGTGCTGGGCGATATGCAAGACGATCGCTCCGGTCTCGAACAGGGCGAGCTCGCCTTCCTCATAGGTCGGAATCTGGCCGAAAGGATGAAGCGCCAGGTGCGCGGGTTCCTTCATCGCGCTAAATGAAACCAGGCGAACCTCGTAGGGCTGGCTCACTTCTTCAAGCGCCCAGCGAACGCGGGTGTCGCGCGCCAGTCCCTTGCCGCCATCGGGGGACCGTTCAAAGGCGGTAATCGTGATGGTCATGGGGAGGAACCTCCTTGGCCGGAATCATCGGCTGCGGCGCGCATAGTCCGAACAAACGTTCGTTTTGACAAGCGGCTTAGCGCCAGGTCACCCGGTAGACCACGAGGCTGGGGGAGCGCAGCTCGCCGCCGACGCGCGTCCCCACGGCGCCGGCGCAATCGACGGCGGCGCGCAGCGCTGCGCTTATCCCGTGCGCCGTCATGTCGTCATACAGGTAGGGCGGCGAAGTGACGTGAAGCTCGACGTCCCTGGGCCCGCGGCGCTGCGCTGCCATCGTGGTGCCGCGCCGAAAGAACGCCCAGCGCTTCTCGACCCCGGAGAGCAGCCGCTCGGGGGACAGAACGAAGAACAGCGCGCGGTACAGCATGGTCGAGAGCAGCTGACGATTCCGCTCGTAGACCCACTCCAGATAGCCAGCTACGTTGTCTTGTCTGAAGTGGGCATCGAGCGCCGCGAGCATCAGCACGTTGAGATACACCTCCGGAACCCACACCGAGGCCGGAGGCGGATGCTCTACCATGGACCGAACTGCCGGCGGCAGCGGAATCTCCTTGGCGAACTTGGTATCCCACAGAGCATCGTTTACGAGCGAGCCCTTCACCTGGCACTCTGGGAGCGCGTTTATGCCGCCCGGGAGTCTGTCCAGGTAGCTGGCGACTGTCGGCAGCATGGAGCGCAAGGAGGACACGACAGCGTCAGGTTACCACAGCGGCCCGCAGCCGAGTTATCACGGCCGCTTCATCAGGGCGCACCGTAAACTGCACCGGGCGCGCCAGGAAGGCGGCCGCAAGCGACGGCCGCTCCCTGATTCGCCGGCTCAGCGCGACCAGGCGCGGCAGCCTCTGACGGAGCGCCTCTGGCTCGCCTAAAAGGTAAAGCAGCGCCTCCACCGCTTCGGCGGCGAAGAAGTCGGCCATGCTCGGGGCGGAGCGGCCAAACCAGCCAGCGTCCGACGCCGCGGCCTCAAGTCGACCCATCTTGTCCAGCATGCGGCCAAGGAGCATCGGGAGCGCCGCGGCGACGTTGGCTCCTTGCCCTTGCCCTGGGTAGATAAGGTCGGCCCAGATCAGCTCACCGAGCCGCAGCAGCACCTCGGTGTAGCAGTTCGAGCACACAGCCTCAAGGTGGGATACCTCTGCATCGCTCAGGCCCTGGTAGTGCCCCAAGCGCCGCGCCAGGAAGGACGATATCGCCAGGGTTTCGCAGATTGTATCCTCGCCCCACGACAGGGTAGGCAGCCCCGAGAAAATCCCCGCAAAGCCGGGGTCCTCTTTGTGCGCGGACCACTCTGGAAGCGTGATCTGCAGGTCGTGAAACTCCTTCTGGGCGTCAAAGAGCGCGTGACGCAGCGGCTGGGCGCGCCCTATAACCGAGAAGTAGCGCAAAGTAATCTTCATGGTTTTTGATAACACTCCCGCGCAAGGGCGGTCAATTATCGGTAAGCGTTCACGCCGCCAATGCCAGAGGAGCCCCATGCTGCTCAGAAGCCGGCAGGATGGATGGAGGCGAGACGCCGTGCAGAGCGGCCGTGCAAGCATCCTTGAGATAGGCATACAGGTCACGCTTCTGGCTGCGCAGCGTCGCTCTGATGGTGAGAATCCGCTCGACGAACTGACTGCCGCCCACGCTGTCGCTGCCAAAGCAGCCCTTGCGCCACAAGACGGCGAATCGCAGGGCTCGCTCCGCCGCGTTGTTGGTGGGCTCGACTCCCTCGTTATCCACGAAGGTAAACAGAGCCTCCTGTAGGCCCAGGATGTGCTTGCACATGCCACGGACTTTCCGACAGGGCATAGCTCGACCCTCTTCCAGCAGAGCCAAGAGCTGGCGCCGCACGGGCCTGCACTCCTGCTGGAACCGAGCCCGACTCCCAGTCCCATCGCGCACCTTATGCCACCCCCGAAACATTCGCCTCACTTGACACAGAAGTTGCTCTCCCAGCCTCCGCGCCGCGTCGCCATAGTCCAAAAAAGACTTGAAGTCTCGCTTCAGATGGCTCCAGCACAGCTGCCGCCCCTTGGGACTCACCCAGCCGTAGGCGCCCCAGCGGTCGGTCACAAGGAGCCGATCCACGCACTTGCCCAAAAGCTCCTGGGCGGCGTCGGCGCCGCGGCTGGCCCGGATGATAAAGACGGTCACCAGCCCGCAGACTGCCACCCACAGCCACCCTTTTTTCTTGTCCACAGTCCAGCTGGTCTCGTCGGCATGCGGTCGCCCATGGCTGTGGGCATAGTCCATTGCCTCCGCCACCGCGGGAGCCAGCGCCTCACTGACTTTTTGCTGGGTCTTGGCCACCATCGCCGGGGACATGGGCACATGCATCAGCTTGGTCATCACGGCGCTGGTCTGCCGCACGCTCTGTCTGAGCTCGCCGCGCAAAAGCGCTATCATGGCCTGCACCGAAGGGTCGTACTGACCCTTGGGCACCCCCGGGGGCAGCGGCGCAGGGGTAACCCGGCCGCAGCGCCCGCAGGCAAGGTCCAGGCATTGAAACTGGTGTACCCGGGACCGAATCGGGGGCAGCTCATAGACGTAATGGCTGACCGACCCGGTGGGCTCCGCGGTGGCCAACTCGGCTTGGCAGTTGTCGCAGTGGGTCGCACGGACCAGGTGGAGCTGATCTACGTGCTCGGGGACCAGGGCTTGATGCGCGGCATGACCCCGCTGGCCCCCGCGCTTGCGACGTTTGCGACCCTTGGGCTTGGCAGGGCGAGTGCCGGGCAGGTCCGAAGAAGGAGGCTTGGAGGAATTCTGCGAGTTCTTGGCAAGCTGCGCCTTGAGCTCGACGATCTCGGTGCGGGCTGCGGCCAGCTCGGCGCGAGCCGCTGCCAGCTCGGCGCGCGTAAC
>DAOMZC010000041.1:0-17704 GCA_035437965.1 Pseudomonadota bacterium | reverse complement strand
CTTTGCATCCTCGGCGCCGGCGCGGTGGGCGGCGTGGCCAGACCGGCCGCGGCCGCCGAGCCGGCGTACGGGGTGCGCTCGCTGGCGATGGGCGAGTCGATGCGCGCCGCCGCCACCGGGGCCGAGGGATCGCTCATCAACCCCTCGGGCATCGCGATCTCGAGGCTGTTCGCGGCGACGGCGTTCTACAGCTTGCGGGTGCAGACGCTGGGCCATATCGCGCACGCCTCGGTCAGCGACTCGGTGGCGCAGAAGTTCCTGGCGCTTGGGCTGTACTACAACTTCATCTACGAGACGCCGCACTTCAGCTACCGCCTTCCCGAGGGCGGCAACACCGGCCGGCTGGTGCTGGTCGAGGGCTCCAAGATCGTCCGCACCGGCAGCGAGTCCGGGGTGGTCGTCGCCGTCCCGATCACCGATCGGTTCAGCATCGGCGGCTCGCTGAAGTACGGCTACTACACCCTGACCTCGCAGCTGACCGACGGCACCGTGCCCGCCGACTTCAACTACCAGAGCCCGCTCATCGACCAGGACCACAACGTCGACCTCGGCAGCGTCGGGCACGTCGTCACCTTCGATCTGGGGGTGACGGCGCGGATCTGGGACGAGCTGCGGGTGGCGGTGGTCGGCCAGAACCTGTGGCCGCACGGCATCGAGCTGCCGAGCCGCCTGGGCATCGGCCTGTCGTACCGGCCCTCGTCGCGGTGGCTGGTGGCGGCCGACGCCGTGATAAACTTTACCGGAATTCTCATGTGCACCGGCCAGGAAGCGGATCCCTGCAGCGAACAGCAAGCGCGCACCACCGCGCGTTTCGGCGCCGGGGTCGAGTACTCGATTGCCAGCCGGGTGCCGCTGCGCGCCGGCTACGTGTACGACACCGAGCTGGAGGCGCACCACGTCACCGGCGGCCTTGGCTACATGCACGCCGAGCGCGGCATCGGCGTCGACTTCGCGCTGCGCCAGCGCGTCGACGGCGGCACCGAGACGGTCCTGCTCCTCGGCCTGCGGCTGGTGAAAGAGTAGGCATGGACGCGCGCGACGAGGCCGACCTCATCCGGCGGCTGCAGCAGCGCGACGAGAAGGCCTTCGTCCTGTGCGTGCGCACCTACCAGGACAAGGTCTACGGCCTCATCTACCGCATGCTGGGCAACCACGCCGAGGCCCAGGACGTCGCCCAAGAGGTCTTCGTCACCGTCTTCAAGTCGATCGACAGCTTCCGCGGCGAGTCCAAGCTGTCGACGTGGCTGTATCGGATCGCGGCCAACCACTGCAAGAACCGCATCAAGTACCTGCGCCGCCGCGCTCACAAGACGACCACCGAGCTCGACGCCCAGGCCGAGCGGGCCCTGCAGAATACCTCGGGCAGCACCCTGGGCGAGGGGCAGGCCGGACCCGCCGAGGTGCTGGAGGGGGCGCAGCTGGAGCAGATCGTGCAGCGCGCCATCGGCAAGCTCGAGGAAGAGCACCGCCTGCTGCTGCTGCTGCGTGATATCGAGGAGATGTCCTACGAGGAGATCATGCAGGTCACCGGCCTCCCCGAGGGCACCGTCAAGTCGCGCTTGCACCGCGCGCGCCAGGCGCTGAAGGAGGAGATCGCCCGTCACACCAAGTGACGCCGAGCTCCCGGCCAAAAGGAACAAGGAACTTTCATGTCGACGCCCGACCCTCCGCTCCCCAGCCTGGCCAAGAGGCCGCCGCCCAACGGCGCCGCCGCCGGCCCCGAGCCCAAGCCGCCGGTGTCCAAGCCCGGCCTCGCGACCGACGCCGAGTCCGAGTCCGAGCCCGAGCCCGAGCCCGACGACGAAGGGGCGCGGGCGCTGCTCGGCAAGCTCAACAAGGTCGCGGCGCCGCCGGATCTGTCCAGCCGGGTGCCCGCCCTCATCCAGCGCCGCTCCGCCGGGCGGTTCTTCGCCAAGCGCCGCCTTGCCGACCGCCTGCCGCTGGAGTGGCTGTCGCTGGTCATGCTGGCGCTCCTGGCCCTTATCTACGCGGTGCTGCGCATGGCCCCCGCGCTCCTCCCCAACTGAGACCCGGCGCCGGACGCACGGATCGCCGAGGCAGGGGTGCCCCGGCAATCCGCGCCGCGCTCGGCTAGAGCTTGATGCAGACCGACTTCACTTCCGTGTACAGGTCGACCGCGTTGTGGCCCATCTCGCGGCCCCAGCCCGACTGCTTGTAGCCGCCAAACGGCATCACCGCGTCGAAGACGTTGTAGCAGTTCACCCACACGGTGCCGGCCCGCAGCTGCTTGGCCAGCCGGTGCGCCCGGCTGACGTCGCGCGTCCAGATGCCGGCCCCCAGGCCGTACACAGTGTCATTGGCCTGCAGCTGCACGTCGTCGAGCGACTTGAACGGGTGCGCCGTCACCACCGGCCCGAAGATCTCCTCCTGCACGACCTTCATGTCCGGCCGCACATCGACCAGCACCGTGGGCTGGATGTAGTACCCCTTGTCGCCGTGGCGACCGCCGCCGGCCGCCGCCTTGGCGCCCTCGGCGAGGCCGCTGTCCAGGTAGCCCTTCACGCGCGCCAGCTGCTCGTCGGAGACCAGCGGTCCCATCTGGGTCTTTTCGTCCATGCCGGGTCCGAGGCGGATCTTCTTGGCCCGCGCCGCCACCCCCTCGACCACCTTGTCGAAGATCTTGTCCTCGACGAACAGCCGCGAGCCGGCGACGCAGCACTGGCCGTGGTTGAAGAAGATCGCGTTGGCGGCGCCGGCGATCGCGCCGTCGATATCGGCGTCAGCAAGGACGATGTTGGGCGACTTGCCGCCGAGCTCCAGGGTCACCTTCTTCAGGTTGCCGGTGGCCGCCTGCACGATCAGCCGGCCGACCTCGGTCGAGCCGGTGAAGGCGACCTTGTCGACGTCGAGGTGGCCGGCCAGGGCGGCGCCGGCGGTCTCGCCGAAGCCGGGCACGATGTTGACGACGCCGTCGGGGAAGCCGGCCTCGCCGAACAGCTCGCCGAGGCGCAGCGCCGACAGCGGCGTCTGCTCGGCGGGCTTGAGCACGATCGTGCAGCCGGCGGCCAGCGCCGGCGCCAGCTTCCACGCCGCCATGAGCAGCGGGAAGTTCCACGGGATGATCTGGCCGACCACGCCCACCGGCTCGCGGCTGGTGTAGGCGAAGTACTCGCCGGCCTCGGAGATCGGCAGGGTGTTGCCCTCGATCTTGGTGCACCAGCCGGCCATGTAGCGGAACATGTCGATCGTCAGCCGCACGTCGGCGGCGCGGGCGACGACCACCGGCTTGCCGTTGTCGAGCGACTCCAGCTGCGCGAACTCATCGGCGTAGCGCTCGACGAGGTCGGCGAGCTTCCAGATGAGCCGCCCGCGCTCCGACGGGGTCAGCCGCGACCACGGCCCGGTGAAGGCGGCGCGGGCGGCCTTCACCGCAAGGTCGATGTCGGCGCGGTCACCCTCGTAGATGTGGGCCAGCACCTCCCCGGTCGAGGGGTCGAAGGACTGGAAGGTCTTGCCGCTGCTCGACGCCACCCACTTCCCGTTGATGAGGAACTTGCGCGGCGTGCGGATAAACTCACTGACGGCAGCGCTGCGCGGCTGCAGGGTCGACTGAGAAGTCTCCATGGTGCCTCCTTGGGGTAAAGGTTGCCTACTTTACCAGAGCAGTGGTCGGGTAGGGAGCCAGACGGTCGCGGCGCCGCGAAATCAGCCTGGGGGAAAAAAGGGGCCGCGTGGTCTGTAGCGCACATCGCCGGCCTTCGCTACGCTACGATGTGAATCCAGGCTTAGCTTACCCTGGGGCTTACGACACTTTATGACCCTTGCCAGTAATCGGAGGAATTGGATGAAGCGTCAGATTTCAGTCGCGCTCTGCGCAGCGCTTGCGATCTCGGTAGCCGGCTGCACCGACGGTCCGGTTGGTCCGGTCGGCGATCTCGGCGGCGGGCGCGACCTGAGCAGTCGACCGGTGGACATGACCGACCTTACCGCCATCGATCCGCTCGCCGGCAACCCTCCGGTGACCAAGCTCAACACCGGCATCGCCTTCACGTTTACTCAGAGTCCGCTGTGGGTCGCCCAGGCCGGGGTGCTGCTGTTCTCGGATACCCCGAACAACCTTGTTTACCAGTTCACCCCGCCGTCGACGCTGGCCCCCTACCGGATGACCAGCGGCGGCACCAACGGCCTGGCCCTGGACCCGCAGGGCAACGTGGTCGTCACCGAGATTACCGCGCAGCGGGTCAGCCGGCGCGAGCAGGCCGGCACCTACACGCCCATCGTGTCCATGTACATGGGCAAGCCGCTCAACGGGCCCAACGACCTTACCGTGCGCAGCGACGGGACGATCTACTTTACCGACCCGCAGCCGCAGCAGCTCTCGTTCGAGGGGCTGTACCGCATCGCTCCCGGCGGCACGGTGCCGGTGCTGCTCGACCAGACGATGAAGTTCCCCAATGGCATCACGCTGTCGGTGGACGAGAAGACCCTTTATGTGGCCGCGGCGACCGACGGCAAGATCTACAAGTTCCCGGTGAACGGCGACGGCACGCTGGGGACGCGCGTCGACTTCGCCACTGGCCTTGGCTCGTGCGACGGCCTGACGGTCGACGACGCCGGCAACGTCTACGCCGCCACCACCGCCGGCATCCGCATCTTCAGGCCGGACGGCAGCCAGCGCGGCTCGCTGGTGGTGCCCGAGCCGCCGTCGAACCTCGGCTTCGGCGGCGCCGATCGCAAGACGCTGTTCATCAGCGCGCGCACCAGCATGTACCAGATCCAGCTGCAGGTGCCGGGCAAGCCCTAGCGCTGTCATGGCACCGCGCCCGCGCCCTCGCGCCGCCCCGCCGGCGCCGCCGACCGCCGAGCCCGAACGCTACGGGCTGTCCTTCGTCGGTCGCGCCGAGGCGGTGCGCGAGGCCAAAGGCCCGGCGACCGGCCGCCTTGTCGAGGTGGCCGCCGACTCCGCGGACAGCGCGTCGCCGAACCTGCTCATCGAGGGGGAGAACCTGGCCGTGCTGCGCCTTTTGCGCGAGCAGCTCAGAGGTCAGGTGAAGCTCATCTACATCGACCCGCCCTACAACACCGGCAACGACTTCCTGTTCCGCGACAAGTTCCATGCCGGCCTGCGCAGCTACCTGCACAAGACCGCGCAGACCGCCCGCTACGCCGGCAAGGACACCCTGCCGCAGTCCGCCTGCGAGCTCGATGGGCGCTTTCACTCACCGTGGCTGGCGATGATGTACCCGCGGCTCGCGGTGGCCCGCGAGCTCTTGCGCCCCGACGGGGTGCTGGTGGTCTCGATCGACGATCACGAGAACGCCAACCTGACCCTGCTCCTCGACGAGCTGTTCGGCCTGCGCTGCCGCGTCGGCACCCTCGCCATCCAGAGCAACCCCCGCGGTCGCCATCTGGCCCCGTTCATCGCCACCAGCCACGAGCTGGTCCATATCTACGCCCGCGACATCGACCACGCCGTCATCCACCCGGCCCCGCTTACCGCGGAGCAGCGGCGCGGCTACGCTCTGCGCGACGAGGGCGGGGCCTATCGCCTGCTCGGGCTGCGCAAGCGCGGCGCGTTCTCGCGGCGCAGCGAGCGGCCGACGCTGCACTACCCGCTGTACTGCGATCCGACGACCCAGGCGGTGGCGGTCACGGCGCAGCCCGGCTGGGTCGAGGTGTGGCCGCGGCTGTCCTCGGGCGAGCCCGGCGTGTGGCGGTGGAGCGCCGAGAAGGTCCGCGCCGACAAGGCGCTGCTCACCGCCCGGGTGGTGCGCGGGCGGCAGGAGTGGGACGTCTTTCAGAAGGACTACCTGGACGCCGGCACGGCGCGCAAGCACCGCTCGCTGTGGGCCGACGCGGCGGTCAACTACGAGCACGGCCGCCGCGAGCTGCGGGCGCTGCTCGGCGAGGCGGTCTTCGATCCGGTAAAGCCCCTGGGGCTCATGCAGCGGCTGGTTCAGCTTGGCAGCGCGGGCGAGGATCTGGTGGTGGATTTCTTTGCCGGCTCGGGCACCACCGCCCACGCGGTGCTCGCCCAGAACGCTGTCGATGGCGGTCGGCGGCGCTTCCTGTGCGTGCAGGCGGCGGAGCCGGTGACCGCCGGCTCGGTGGCGGCGCGCTGCGGCTTCACCGATGTCGCCCAGATCTGCCGCGAGCGGGTCCGGCGCGCCGCCGCGGCGCTCAAGCAGGGCGGGGCAAGCGGCGAGCTCGGCTTTCGAGCGCTGCGCCTCGTCGACGCCGCGGACCCGGACTAACCGAGCCGGCCGAGCCAGGGCGTGAAGCGGCCGACCCGGGCGGCGTAGGCCAGGTACGCGTCCTGGTAGGACCGCCGCAGGTAGCTCTCTTCGTCGGCGACCTGACGGCGGATGCCGGCGTAGGTAATTACCAGGATGAGCAGCGTGAGCAGGCTCGGCATGAGCAGTGCGAGCCCGCCGAGCGTGATGAGCATCGCGGCGAAGATCGGGTTGCGGCAGTACCGGTACAGCCCCCAGGTCACGAGCCCGGGCCGCGCGTCCTCCTCAATCCCGATCCGCCACGACCTCCCCATCTGCAGCTGCGCCGCGGTCATGAGCAGGACGCCCGCTGCCATCAGCAAGGCCCCGAGCACCGCCGCCGGTCCAGTCTCCAGCCCCTCCAGCCGACCGAGCACCGGCCGACCCGACGCCAGGGCCTGCACTACCGTAAGCGTCCACAGGAGCGCCGGCAGGATCAGCAGCATCGCATCGCGTGAGCTCGCCCACAGACCTCTCTTGCGGAACAAGATCACCCCGCTGCGGCCATAGCGCCGGTGTTGCAGCCAGGTGCGCCAGCCCAGGCCAATCGCGAAAAACAGCGTCATACCCACAAGCGGCCCAAAGCGAACAAGTGCGGCGATCATGATGCTCTCCAGAAAAACGATTTTGAAATTCAAAATCAAAAAATGCCCCCAGGCAAGCAAATATTTCCGACCCCGCGTCACTTCCCGAGCGGCAGCGCTCCGCGAACGCGCGCCTTCAACCTTGCGCCCGCAAGCGGTTGCGTTCTACGGTCGCGCCCATGAACACCGCCGCCGAGCGCAACCACGCCATCTACGAAGACATGTGGAGCCGCTACGAGCTCTTTCCACACGACGGCTGGTCGTCGTGGTCGGCCATCGCGCCGTTCTACAAGCCCGGCCGCACCCTGGAGATCGGACCCGGCAAGTTTCCCCACGTCCCGATTCCCGGCACCCACTTCGTCGATCTGTCGCGGGTCGCCCTGGGCGCGCTACACGAGCATGGCGGGCTGTGCGCGCGAGCGACCACGCCGCTGCCGTTCCCCGACGCCAGCTTCGAGCTGGTCTGCCTGTTCGAGGTGCTCGAGCACCTGGAGGACGACGCCGGCTTCCTGCGCGAGGTGGCGCGAGTCCTCGCCCCCGGCGGGACGCTGTTCTTCTCCTGCCCGGTCAACCCGCAGTACTGGACCTACTACGACAAGGTAGTCGGCCACGAGCGCCGCTACCGCGGCAGCGAGCTGCGCGAGCGAGTGAGCGCCGCCGGCTTCCACATCGACCAGGTCTGCGCCCGCCACGATCGCATGGACGGCTGGTTCGGCGCGGTGTTCGGCTTCGGCACCAAGTACCTGGGCCGCCTCACCGCGCGCATCGTCCGCCACTACCTGCCCAGGGTCGCGGCGCTGCCCTGGGAGTGGAAGGACGGCGACGATTTCACCGAGGCCGAGCAGCGCGGCGGCGTCACCGTCCGCGCCCACAAGCTCGGCCCCCTCGACGAGAACGGGGATCGCGGCCAGCGCCCGGCGGGGTGAGGGCGGGGGGTCGACCGGGCCGGTGTCGGCGCCGGCGCCCGGCAGCTGAGGGCTACGGGAGCTCGACCAGCCCGCTGGCGCTGAGCTTGAAGTGAGGATTCCACGCGACCTCCCAGGCGAAGCCATCGGGGTCGGCGAAGTATCCGGAGTAGCCGCCCCAGAACACGTCCTGCGCCGGCTTCAAGATCGTCCCCCCGGCCTCGAGCGCGCGACCGAGCGCCGCGTCCACCGCCTCCCGAGTGGCGACATTCTGCGCCAGGGTGAACCCGGCGAAGCCGCTGCCCACCGCGGGTAGCTGAGCGTCCGCGGCCAGGCTCGCGCGCGAGTACAGAGCCAGGATCACTCCGCCCAGCTGAAAAAAGGCGATGTGCTCATTGCTCACCGCGGCTGGCTGCCAGCCGAGTCCGTCGTGGTAGAAGCGCAGCGAGCGAGCGAGGTCAGCCACCCCGAGGGTGATGATATTCAGTCTAGAGTCCATGGCAGCAACCTAGTACGGGCCGGTGGCCAAGTGGAAGCCCAAAACGAAAAAGGAGTGCTCATTCCGAACCTATGAACGCTCCTTCATGATGGGTCCGCCACGATTCCTATTTCTTATCTGGTTTCTTATCTGGTTTCTCATCTGGCGCCGGCTCCGGCTTCTGCAATCCCTCCTGCATGGGCACTTCGTGGTGGACCCAGGCCCGCTCAAGCTCTGCCTGCTCGCGCCGGGCCGGCGAAGGAATCACCAGCGCGCCCGGCCGCAAAAGCTCTGCCTGCAGCCGCTGGCGGTCTATCGCCCAGCCATTTTCAATCGCTCTTTTGCGCAGCCGGCGATAGGCGATCTGCAGCGCATCGCTTTTGACCGACAGCTCCGCCCCGAGCTCCGCCGGCACGAGCGCCGGCCGCTGTGCCTCGACGATCGGCTTGTCTTGTTCGAAGATCTGCAGCACCCGCCGCCGCGCGTCCCGATCCGCCCAGTTGCCGCGGAAGAAGCTCCGCATGCTGATCCACTTGGTGACCGTCGTGTGATCGTCCACCGGAATGTTGGCGTCCCACAGGACGAGCTTCCCGAGCGGCAGCCTGACCTCCAGCGTAGTGATGCACGGCAGGATGAAGCCGGTGGTGGTCTTGACGCCGGGCCGCTCCTTGCCGCGGCTCATCATGCCCCACAGGCCCCGGGGCGCCGGAGCGTTCAGGGTGACCGTGGCGCACGCGCCCCACTCGCCGAGCGGCTCCACCGTGAAGTCCGGCACCGCGGGCTGGTCGGGGTTGCCGAACGTGGTGCGGTGGACAAACGGCGCGTGGGCGATGTCCAGGCCGTTCTCGACGACGCGCTCGTAGTTGGCGTTCCACTGGAACTCGCCATAGATCGGCTTGAGATTTGCATCGTCGGCGTTCGGCAGCACCGGCAGCGGCGGGCGCTCGGCCTCGGGGAGGTCGCCGAGGTAGGCCCAGATCCAGCCGTACTTTTCCTGGGTTGGATAGGAATCGACACGCGCCTTCTTCGGCACCGGCACGCCGGCGAGGCTGGCGGGAATCCGGGTGCACGCCCCGTCGGGCCGGTACTCCCACCCGTGATAAGGACAGACGATACAGCTGCCCGACACCCAGCCACCCGACAGCGAGCCGCCGCGGTGTACGCAGACGTCGCTCATCACCACGGCCCGCCCGTCCGGCTGACGATAGATGGCAAACGCCTGACCAAGCGCCTGCACGCGCCTGGGCTTGGCCTCGACTTCGTGGCTAAACGCCAGCGGCCACCAGAAATTTTTAAACATCGATCTTCCTGATGCCCCTACACGGGGTCGGCCAAGTGTCGCAGACCGACTGGTGCTGTCAAGCCGGATTCAGGTCGCCGCGACGGCGAGCGGCCCGGGCTTGCAAAAACGCGGTCGCGCCGCGCGCGTGCCACGCTAAAATAGATGCGGACTCCCATGCGCATGCCGCAAGCTCCCTCGCCGGAACCTGCCCCGCCGCCCGCCGCCCCCGCCGCGGAAGGGGTCATCCTGGTCGTGGATGACGTGGCCATCAACCGGCAGGTGCTGAGCCTCCTTCTGCGCAAGGCCGGCTATCAGGTGCTGGCCGCGTTCAACGCCGAGCACGCCCTGCAGCAGGTCGAGATCCGGATTCCCGATCTGATCATGCTCGACATCCAGATGCCGGGAACGGACGGCTATACGCTCTGTCGCCTCCTTCTGGCCGATCCCAAGACCGCTAAAGTCCCGATCATCTTCCTCAGCGCCCTGGACGAGGCAGTGGACAAGGTGAAGGCCTTCGAGTCGGGTGGAGCAGACTATGTCACCAAGCCCTTCCAGGCCCAAGAGGTACTGGCGCGGGTAGCGCACCAGCTCAAGATTGCGCGGCTACAGAGAGATCTGGAGCGCGACAAAGCCGAGCTCCTGCGCATGAACGAGATGCTGGTCGCGGCGCAGCGCAAGACCGCGATGGTGTTCAACTCGCTGAGCGAGATCCTTCCCGGCCTGGTCCTGGACGGCAAGTACCGGATCGAAGAGCGGATCGGCAGCGGCGGCTTCGGCGTCGTGTACCGCGCCACGCACCTTGGGCTGGAGCGTCCGGTCGCCCTCAAGGTGTTCCGTCCGCCCGCGGGGGCCAGCAGCGTCGACGCGCTGACCCGCTTCCAGCTTGAAGGGATCTCGGCCTGCCGGGTCAACCATCCAAATGCCGTGACCGTCCTTGACTCCGCTGTATCGGTCCAGGGAATTCCCTATCTGGTGATGGAGCTCCTCGACGGCCCCACCCTCTACTTCGAGATCGTGCGCAAGCGGCAGCTCTCGGTCCGCCGCTGCCTGCAGATAGGAATTCCCTTGTGCGAGGTCCTCGTCGCTGCGCACGCCGCCGGCATCATCCACCGGGACATCAAGCCGGATAAGGTAGCCGCCGGGAGAGAACGAGCTTCAATCGATCCGCAGCGGTGCGAAGTGCTTGCAAACTAAGAACTTAGAAGCGGATCGATATTTGGCTCTCTCGGTGGAGGCATCGAAGCCGGCCAGGCTCGGGAACGATATCGGTGCCGCTACCCGTGTGATGGGCACCTTGCTGCGCACCATCCACCAGATCGAACGCGAGGGCTCAGAATCGGCCGGATAGGGTTAGGCCGCCGCTGTTGGGGCCCACCGCGGGAACAAGCTGGAACCGGCTCAGGCGCGGCGCATTGGAGAGTAGAGGATTCGCCTGCGACGTCTCCGGCGGGTAGGGCGTGGCCGCGTCGACAATCAGCAGGATCGCGCCGGTCAGCAGTTCAGCGCCGCCGAAGCCCATGCTTACGGCGCCAAGAAACTTGCCCCAGTCGTTACCGGAAATACAAATATCCAACTTGTCACTTCTTGTCGGAAACGGGCAAGGGGGGCCGAGACTTCCTGCCTGCCCAGAAAAAAATAGCGCTGCTCCGCCGAGCGTACTTACCAGACCGATAGACATCAGAATCGTGCCAGCCACCCTCGCGCTTCGGCGTTCGGCTACCGCGAGAGATACCAAATCGCTGGTTCCCAGCAAGTGCGCCGGACGGACACTATGGAACACAGCAGTGAGGGCGAGAACGGCGGAGCGGCTAGTTTCCTCATGAGTTGCAGGAAGACCGCCTTTGTCCTCATCCTCTCGCGAAAGCAGCATAGCCGCCAGGAGCCTGCTCCGGGGAACCCGGTAGGTGCCGCGGTAGGTCCAAAAACTTGCTTCAGGCAGCGGTGCCGGTTCGGGCTGGGCCGGGGCGAGCCCCGCGGCCTGCACAGCGTCGTCTTCCGAAAAATCCACATCTGGAAGCCCGAGCGCCAGTTGCAAGTCCTCGTCGAACATGACTAAGGTGCCAGCATCAGCTCGCTCCTGCCCGTGACGATCCACGACCTTCAGCTGGAGTCCGCGCTGCGGGCAGTCGATGGCCACTTGCCAGATCTGGCGCTTGAAGCGTTTGACCACTCGTCCAGCCGGACACTTTACGGGAAGGTCGCGTTGAACCGGAGCCCTGGCAGTGTCTGCGGGGGGCGCCTCCTGCCCCCTGAGCGGAGACGCGGCCCCAAGAAGTACTACTGCGAATACTGCGAACTGAATCTGCAACGCAAATCCGAATCCGCCTTGCCGCCACCGCTCGGCAGTTACCGTGCATAACTTGCTGTGCATCGTCCGTATCCTTATCAACGAGGGAATAACGCACCCCAAGGGAACTGCGCTTTATCCTTGGCGAGCAGGGCCAAAACGATATCCGAGTGCAAGCCGCCCGACGAAGCCGTGACCGACCAAAATGGAGTGCGCGTATCCCGGCGCGACATGGAGGTACAGCCCCGTCCCACCGACCCCTCCGTACACATCGACCTTTAGATCGGCCGACATGTCGATGAGCAAGGAAACGAGCGGGTGGCCTTCCGACGCAGAAACTCTCAGCACGCTGAGGAACCCCAGCGTCGCCGTTCCGCCGACCCGAACGCGGCGGTGGACACGCACCAGGGTGGTGAGCCCGAGCTCGGGCAAGAGCAGCGATAGCCCCGCGACGGACCGACCTGCGTCGAGGCGCAAGACGGCACCGAGCTGAACTCCGCGACTCTGGGAACCAAGCACGAGCTGAATGAGCCCCCCGGCCGCCGGGTCTGAGGCGTGGAGGTAGCTTGCCCCAAGCGCGATCTCCCCGCAGAACCTAGACTCCCTCTTCGCAGGCAGTCCCGGCTCTTTGTTCAAGTTCCCCGCAGAAGTCAGAGCCGCCTCGTCGCACCGGGCCGAGGAAGGCGAAGAGACATAAGAACCGATCGCCATAACCAACGCGCAAAAGATTCCTCTGATAGACGTAAGGCTGTCCAATCGGCACCTCACTCGCAATTCAGCAGAGCCAACACCGTACAGGCATCAGCGGGGCGATAGAAAATACACGCCCCGGACTGCAGAGGGGTGCTGCATCTAGTGATCGTGGTCCACTCGCAGCATCGGGATTGAATATCTGTGCAGGTGCACTCCGATCCTGTCGAGCATTTCTCTGGGAGATACCAGCTCTTGATGCTGCAAGCGCCCACCGCCCGGAGCTCCTCGCAGCTTTTCTGCCGGATGCACAAGGCGACGTCCGGCTGCAGGTCGGTCTCGGTTTGCCGGTAGGTCGGAGTCTTGTTGCATCCCTCCGCGAGCTTATCGGCTTTGTCGTTGTAGAGACAACGCACCGTGGTGCTGGCCTGGCAACAATTTTCGAGCTGATTTGCCGCCTCCTCGCACTCGTACTCGACGCTGCGCCCGCAGCCGGTGGGGCCGGGGTAAGCGCAGAGCCACAGCAGTCCGGTGAGCGCGGCCAGCGTCCGTAGATTGCCGACCAAAACGAATGACTTGGATATTCGCACCATGTCCATCTCCGACCCTTGATCCCAAATACCGCCAACGAGGCGTGGCACAGCTGATAAGGATGCCAATGGCACATCCTTCGTGGTTCGCCGGATGACGGCGGATTGGACCCGGCCGCGCTACGGGCAAGACCAGAGGCAAAAAACATGCCGCCAGGCCCTGATGAGAGATGAATCGACGCCGGCCGCGGCTGCGGGCAGGAAGGGCTCATGCGGATTCAGGGAACGCCCAGCAAGACCTGGTATCAGAAGCAAGCCGCACGTGCCGGTTCCGGAGCCGCAATGAAAAAAGTGCGTCCGATTCCCAGAGCGGCGCAAGTTTTGCCGGCGTGCAGCGCGCGATCCTTCCTCCGATGGGGTCGATGGGTGGACGAGCGGCTGTGAGCTCGCTGTATGGCCCCTCATCGCGGCTGACTCTCCTGGGGATTGGCATGAGATGTGCCTTGTTCCTGGTGTGGGGAGGATCGCATGGTCGTCAAAGTGATCTCTGCGCTGGTTATGTCGATGAGCATCGGGGCCTGTCCGCCCTGCCATGCTCAGTCTGCTCTTGCAGCGGAGTGCGCGCTCCCCGCAAGCCAGATTCAGGCCCGGCCACCGCCCGCACCAGAGCGAGGGGAAACGCGCACCGAATCAACCACCGCGGCGCAGCGCCAAAGTCAGCACGCGGAAGTGCTACGCCTCTGGAACGACTTCTGCGCCCAGATTCGTTCCGGGGATACAGAAACGGTTCGTGCGGCCTACATTCTATATTTGCAGACGTACTATGAGGCCTATCCGAGGCCAGAGCTGCTCCTGGAGCTCGGGCGACGCCAAGAGCAGCGCGGCCAGCGCGGGCAGGCGCTCGTGGCTTACAAGCGCTACTTGCTCGCAGCGCCTGAGCAGAGAGAGGATCGAGCGGGCCGCAAGGAAGCCTGGCAGGCCATCGTGAGGCTGACCTCCGAGGACGGATCTGGGATTATAGCAGGCGCAATTCTTCTGCCGGCAGGCCTACTCACGCTAGGAGTAGGCCTTAAATTCTATGTCGAACTTCAGCCCAACAGGACCATTTGCAACGAGCTAGGCTGCTACTCAAGTACCGCTGTCAATTCCAGAGAACAACTGCCAATCGCCGCCGTCGTTAGCGTCGCTGGCGGAGTCATCACCCTGCTCGGAAGCGCATACCTGATCCAGGGGCTGAGAAAGCCTGCCCCGCACGCCGCCAGCGGGCTGGCTGCAGTCTACGTGGCTCCGTACCTTGGTCCCGATGCGGCAGCTCTGCTGGTGGCAGGCAGATTCTGACGCATGCCACGGACTTCGGCGCGACACGGCGCTGACCCTGGGCACCCGGCTCGGGCCATGCGCCCGGCGACGATACCTTGGGCAGCTCTTCAAGATCTTCCACGGACATTGTCAGCAGTGAGCTCAAGTCGCCGCGGCTGGGGTAGGATGGCCGCAAGGAGACTGCCGATGAGACCCGTTTATCGTGTTCGCCGCCTGCTCAGCTTCGGGGGACGCCTGCCCTCAGAGGTTGGCGCGCTGATTGTCGCCATCTTTGTCTTGTCCGTGATCGCGGCGGTGAGCGAGCGCAGCGGGTTCCCGCTGTTTTCCTGGATGGCGCTGCGGCCGGAGGCTGTGTGGCGGGGCGAAGGGTGGCGCCTTGCGACCTGGGTGCTCTTCGAGTCCGACCCGCTCAGCCTGGTGTTCGCCGGCGTGACGCTCTACTGGTTCGGGCGCGATCTGGCGGTCACCTGGGGTCCCCGCCGGTTCCTGCGCATCTGCGGCGGTCTGACCATGCTGGTGGCGGCAGTCCTGTGTGTGGCGGCGCGCCTCCTGTGGCCAGAGCTCATGGGTCACAGCCACCTCGGCTGCTGGACCTTGATCTCGGCGCTGATGATTGCCTGGGCGGTGACGTTCCCCGAGCGCCAGCTCCTCGTCTACTTCGTGCTCCGGGTCTCGGGTCGGCAGCTCCTTTATCTGGAGCTCGGACTGACTGCGCTGTTTGTAATCTACTATGGTGTGGCGTTAGTCTTTCACATCCTCGCGGCGCAAGCGCTGATGCTGCTTTATCTGTATCGCTTCTCGGTGCGTCTCTGGGCGCGCAAGCTGACCGGCCGCTGGCGCCGCCGGCGGGTGGCGCCGAACCTCCGCGTCTGGGACGAGAAGAAGGGCGATTTTCGGCCGCCGAAGTGGGTGAACTGAGGCAGGCCGGTTCTAAAACCAGACTCTTTTCTCGGGCGGTTTGATAGGAGGGGGCGGCTCGATCCGTTCTGTCCACTCATGGCTCAGCGCGTAGCGGATAAGCTCTGCAGAGGAGCGCAGTCCCAGCTGGCGCATCATGCTCGCCTTGTGGAACTCGACCGTCTTCTGCGCGATGTGGAGCACCGCGCCCGCGGTCTTGGCAGAGTGGCCCTGGGCGATCAGCTGCAGCACCTCGCGCTGGCGAAAGGTGAGCTGCCCGCTGGCCTGCGCCGAGACCGACTGCTGCGGACTGCTCGCCCAGGGCAGCTCGGTCAGCCGATCCCGCTTCACCAGCGGGGTCAGATAGAAATTTCCCTTCATCACGTCACGGATCGCCTCCATGACCTCCGGCCCGCCCGCGTGCTTGAGTACGTAGCCCGAGGCCCCAGCGCGAAACGCCTCGTTCACATAGTCGATGCAGCTGTGCATGGTCACAAACAGCAGCTTGGCCTTGTCCCCGCGCTGGCGGAGCAGACGCGCCGCATCGATGCCGTTGAGCAGCGGCATCGAGATATCGAGCAGGATCACGTCCGGCTGCAGCCGCTCGGCGGCGGTGAGCAGCTCCTGTCCATCGGCCACCGTCCCGACGAGCTCAAGCTCGAATTCGCGCTCGATCAGCTTGCTCATTCCCTCCACAAAGAGTGTGTGATCGTCAGCTAAAAGCACCCGCACTGGTCGCATGTAGTTCCCCTACTTGAGTCGCGCAGATACCAAGCCACTGCAATTATTGTACCTTTGTCGGTTTTTTCGGCGCGTCCCGCTGGCCAGCGCCGGCAAGCGTGGCCTGCCCCGAAGCTCGGCCTTGGAAAGAGTCAAGCTCGGCGGTGGAGCGCGCGAAGGAGTACCAGCTCGAGCAATACAGTCAACTGTGGCTAGGCCGCACAGTGAACTGCCCCAGTGTGGCTGAGCAGCCCAGGGAAAATACCAGTCTGCCGATCCTTCCATCATAGCCAGAGCGCAATCGTTCCGCAGCCCTTCCCAGAGAGTCTGAAACCAGCTGTCAGCGACGGTAATTTTGGCTTGCGACAGCAAGCCGGAGAATGTCATGCTGCACCACGGGCCGTGCGGCGAGGTCGTCAAGGTGCTCGACTTCGGTCTCGCCAAGCTGCTCGGTGAAGAGCGGCCTACAGTGGCGGCTCCAGTGGTCACCCGCCAAAATGACCTGGTCGGGACTCCGGTGTACATCGCTCCCGAGCGCCTGGAAGGCTGCGAGTATGACGGCCGCACCGATGTGTACAGCGTCGGAATCATGCTCTTTGAGATGCTGTGCGGACAGGTGCCGTACGCCGATCGCAACGAGTCGTTCCTCAAGATCGTCTACAACCATGTACACGGTGAGCCCGCCCCGCTGCGCCTGTACAGACCGGATCTGTCGGCGGCGGTGGAGGGCGTGGTGATGCGGGCGATGGCCAAGAATCCGCTGCTGCGGCCGACCGCCCAGCAGCTGCGCGATGAGCTGGTCGCGATCGCCCAGGCCGAGGAAGCGGCGCCGCCGGCCATCGATCCGGCGCTGCGCAGCGAGGACAGCCAGATCACCGCCAGCTACGTTGCGCTGTCCAGCGTCGATGCCTCGGAGCTCAACGAGCAGTGGAACAACCGGGACTCGGGACTGGAGGTCCAGCTGCGCACCGGGCCAGAGAAGAAGCAGTGAGCCGGCTGCGAGCTGCTCAGTTGGTGTTGAGCCGGTAGCCGAGCAGGAGGAACACGGTGCTCCAGGCCGGCACCACCGCGAGAGTCTGACGATAGAGAGTCCCGCGGTACCCGAGCTCGGTGAACAGCCCGCCGCGCCACAGCCGGACCTGCGCGCCGCCGAGGCCGCCGAGGACCAGACCCCCTTCGTTGCGCTGCAGGGGGATGGCCCCCAGCGCGTCGGGGGTGCGCTGCAGCAGGCCCTGCGCCCACAGACCGACGTACGGACTGACCCGCCAGCGCGGTCGCGCCAGCATATAGGTGAGCGCGACTCCCAGGTTGATCAAGAACGGCGCCGGCTCGGGCTGGATGTGCTGCTCCAGGGTCAGGCGCAGGGACGCTCCCAGCGCGCCGAAAGGCAGCCGGAAGCGCACTCCCACCTCGGCGCCGCCGCCGAAGCCGTGGACCCCTTGGTTCACGAGTGCGGTACCGGCCAGGCCCAGCTCGAAGGCCACGCGGCGAGGCGGCGGCGCCGGCGCCGCGGGCGAGCGATTCGGCAGCGGGGCGGGCGGTGCCTCCGGTGAAGAGGCGGGCGGGGGCTCGATATCCGTCGGTGCCAGGGCGAGCGCGAGCTCGGAAGCTCGCGCGTCGCCCGCCAGTCGCACAGTGAGCGCCAGCTCGGTGATCGCGACCGGCCAGCGCAGCTGTGTGCTGTACTCGCCCGCCGACCCGATCCGCAGCGGCGCGACGGCGACGCCCGGGGCCGCACCGAGCCGCACGTCCGCTGCCGCCGCCTGCGCGCCAGCTCC
>DAOMZC010000040.1:0-17824 GCA_035437965.1 Pseudomonadota bacterium | reverse complement strand
CTGGAGCTGGAAGAGGGGAGCGGGCCGGGGCTCACGCGGCTGGTTGCCGAGCGGGCCGAGTCCGCCGCGGCGCAGAACAATCGGGCAGCGCGCGCGGCGCACGGGCGGGTCCTCGTGTTCGTCGATCCCGGGCTGCGCGCCCTTGCGCCCGGGTGGCTGCGCGAGCTGGTCAGCCAGGCGCTGCGGCCCGAGATCGGCGCCGTCGGCGGCAAGCTCCTCTGCGCGGACGGTCGGATCGAGCAGGCGGGGATGATCCTCGGCCTCGGCGGGGAGCTGGCGGGTCGCTCCCAGCACGGCGGCGGGCGCGATGAGGCAGGATACCTGGGGCAGGCCCAGCTGCTCCGGCAGTGCTCGGCGGTAAGCGTCGCGTGCCTGGCGCTGCGCGCCGAGGTGTTCGCGGCCGCCGGCGGCTTCGACGCCGCGCACCTGCCCAACGACTACAGCGATACAGATCTGTGCCTGCGGCTGCGCGAGCGGGGGCTGGCCGTCCTTTACACCCCGTACGCAGAGCTGAGGTACGACCGGCGCGGCAGCGGAGCGGCACCCTCGCCGGCTTCCCCAGCGGCCGATTATATGCGGCGACGCTGGGGCGACAGCCTCCGGCGTGATCCGTTCTACAGTCCCAATCGCGCGCTCGAGCGCGATCCTTCACGCTGGCTTTCCCGCGCAGAATCTATATTCTGCGCGGCCGTGAGCACACAAATGCGGAGCTCTACCTTAGCTAATAAAAACTCTTGAGAGAGGGAGCTATGCGATTCCACCGTTCCGGCGTCAGGTTCATGAAGAGGACAGCCTCGCGACTGCGGCACATTCTGCTTTCCGCGAGCGGACTTGTTCAGCCTCTGCCGGCAGGCTTCGATCCGGAGCGTTATCTGGAGCTCAATCCCGATGTGAGCAAGTCCGGAATCGATCCCGCGCTGCATTACATGCGCTTCGGACATCGCGAAGGGCGCCCGGTGGCGCACCCCAAGCTCGATGTGGATGGGGCCGAGGACTTCCGCCCGGACCGCGACACCATCCTCATCGTTAGCCACGAGGCGTCGCGCACCGGCGCTCCGGTCCTGAGCCTGAACCTCGTCCAGGGGCTGGTCGGGCGATATAATGTAGTCGCCTTGCTGCTGGGCGGCGGCCCGCTGACCAAGTCCTTCCGCGCCGCCGGAGCCGCGGTGATCACCTCACCCAATCTTAGAGGCCAGCCGGCCGCGGCGAGCGTGGCGATGCGTCAGCTCTGCCGCGTCTTCAAGTTCCGTTTCGCGGTGGTCAACAGCATCGAGTCACACGTCGTCCTGCGCGAGCTCGCCCAGCAGTTCGTTCCGACGGTGACCCTCATCCACGAGTTTGCCTGTTACACGCGCCCCCGCTTTGTCTTCAAGCAAACGTTCCTATGGTCCGGGGAAGTGGTCTTTTCGACCAAGCTTACGCGGGATAATGCTTTTGCCGAACATCCAGAGCTTGGCCGATGCGACACGCATGTCCTGCCGCAGGGTCGCTGCGTGCCGCCGGCCCGCGAGCAGAGTCCGGCAGAGCTCGACCGCGAAATCGAGCAGCTGCGGCGACGGATGCGCCCGCAAGGAGCGGAACAGTCCATCGTCATCCTGGGCGCCGGCGCCGTGCACCTGCGAAAAGGCATAGACGCCTTTATCGGCTGCGCCGCCCGGGTCGTGCGCGAGAGCGGCGGCGCGCGGTGTCGATTCGTCTGGATCGGGAAGGGCTTCGATCCGGAAAACGATGTCCACTACTCGGTCTATCTGGCCGAGCAGGTTCGCCGCTCCGGCCTGCAGGAGCATGTGTTCTTCATCGATGAGACAAGCGCCATCGAGACGGCCTACAAGGAAGCCGATCTGCTGCTCTTGTCCTCGCGCCTGGACCCGCTGCCCAACGTCGCCATCGACGCGCTGATGTATGGCGTGCCGGTGCTGAGCTTCGACCAGGCCTCGGGCATCAGCGACTTCCTCACCGAGATCGGGCTGCGCGACCGCTGCGTGGCCGGCTATCTGGATACGGCCGAGATGGCAGAGAAGGTTCTCGCGCTCGTAAAGTCCGCCGAGCTGCGGGCGCAAGTCGGGCAGCTCGGCCGCGAGCGCGCCGCTGCCTACTTCGACATGGAGCGCTACGTTGCCCAGATCGAGAAGCTGGCCGAGCAGGCGGCGGCGCGGACCGCTCAGGAAAAGTCCGATCTGCAGCTGATCACGGACGCGGGCGTCTACCGTCACGACTTCGCCAGCCCCCTCCACCAGGCAAAGGAGCCGCTCGCCGAGAACGTCCGCTGCTTTGTCAGAGGGTGGGCGACCGGCATCGACCCGCGCCAGCCGTTCCCGGGTTTTCAGCCGGGGATCTATCTGGAGGAGCACGGGGTAAAGGACAAGTACAGTAATCCGCTGGCGGACTATCTGCGCGCCGGTCGGCCCGACGGACCGTGGAACGTACCCGTCATCGCAGCGACCAGCGGCGACCAGATCGATCTTCCTGACAACGGACGGATCGCCCTCCACCTGCACGTCTACTATCCCGAGCTGCTGCCCGAGATCATGGACCGCCTGGCGTACAACCGGGTCCGCCCCGATCTGTTCATCAGCGTCCCCACCGAGGCGGTCCGCCGAGCGGTGGCCGGCGAGCTCGGCGGCTACGGTGGCAACGTAGTCGACATCCGGGTGGTCAAAAACCGCGGGCGCGACATCGGTCCGCTCCTAACCGCTTTCGGCGCCACGCTGATCGCCGATTACGATTTCATCGGCCACCTGCACACGAAAAAGAGCGCCAGCGTGCAGGACGCTGCCATGGGGAGGGCGTGGTTTTACTTCCTGCTGGAGAACCTGCTCGGCGGCAAGTCGGGCGCCATGGCGGACCGCATCCTGACCCGGATGAAGCAGGACAGCGCCCTCGGACTGGTGTTTCCCGACGAGCCGCACGTGGTCGGGATGGACGACAACCGCGCCCTCGCGGAGTCCTTTGCCAGCCGCCTGGGCCTTGAGCGGCTGCCCGAGCACTTCGTGTTCCCGGTGGGAACCATGTTCTGGGCGCGCGCCGCGGCGCTGCAGCCGATGATGAACCTGCAGCTTGGGTGGGACGACTACCCGGAAGAACCGCTCCCCTATGACGGCACCGTGCTGCACGCGCTGGAGCGGCTGTTTTCCTTGAGCCTTACCGGGGTCGGTCTGCGCTACGCGGTCACCAACGTCAACGGCGTGACGCGATAAAGCTGAAACCAGAGAGCCCGCGTGGGATGGCCCGCATGGAGATTGCCCGCATGGAGATCGTCCGCTCAAGACTGCGTAGCTTGCTCAACGGCGCCCTGGCAGGCCGGAGGAGAGCTTGGATGGCAAAGCCGCTGCGCTACAGCTCTCCCGCTGACCAGAAGACGCTCGCGCAGAGTGAGCTGCTCCGCAGAGAGCACGTCGGCACCTGGTTCCAGGGCTCGCGGCACGAGCGCCGCTTTCTGCGCTACGCCCCGGAGTTCGTCGATGATCACGCGGCGCCCAGCGGGTTTCCGGTCATCGGTCCGGCCGTGTACACCTCGCCGCCGGTCTTCGTGGTGGCGCAGAACGAGGCCCGGCTGCTCGGGTACCGCACCCTGGTCTCCGGGCGCACCTTCCATGACGACGAGATCCTGCTGTCTGCCGAGGCCACGGCCGGCTACCTCGACAAGCTGGACAGCGCGGATACCTTCCTCAACGAACAGACGGGCCTGCGCCGCCTCGTCCCGGGCGCGCCGGAGTTCAGCATCACCGCCGGGGCGCGCGTGGAGCGGCATATTCCCGGCACCACGGTCGTTCTGTGCTCGCACGAGCCGGGCAACTACGGCTCATTCCTGTTTCGCGTCCTGCCGAAGCTGCGAACGCTGGCCGAGCTTGGACTCTCGGGGGTCCAGGTCATGGCCTGGGCCTGGCCGGCGCCGTTTCGCCGGCTGCTGGAGATCTTCGGCGTTCCCGAGACGCGCTTGATTCAGCATGATCTGAACTCGATCACCCGCTTCGACAGGGTGCTGGTCCCCTCGCTGCGCAACCCCAATGCCTTCCTCGATCGCGAGAGTCACGCGCTTATGCAGTCGGTCGCGGATCGGCATCGCGGAGCGGTGCGCGGCCGGCGCCTCTACATCTCGCGCCTGCGGCATGGCAAGGTCTCGGGGTCGACGCGGGTGCTGCAGAACGAAGAAGAGCTGGTGGCCGCGCTGGCCAAGCTCGACTTCGCGATCATCGAGCCGGAGTCGCTTTCTTCGGAGCAGCAGATTGCCGAGTTCGAGTCGGCCGACCTGATCGTCGGTCCCGCCGGCTCTGCGCTGTTCAACGTAATGTTCTGTCGCCCCGGCACCAAGGTAATCGACCTTGAGAGCGAGCCGAACTGGATCTACGCGCACAGCGGCCTGTTTGCTTCCTGTCAGACCCGCTATGGCCTGGTCATCGGCCGCACCGACCCGACCGACGAGCGACCTGTCCATCGCCGCTGGACCGTCGATGTCCCGGCCCTCATGGACCGCATCTCCAGCTTCATCCGCGCCTAGGGGCGCGCCCGTAAAAAAACCGATCCGCGTTTGCGTCGTGCTCTTGAGGCACGGCTTGGTGGAGTGAATCGCAATGGACAGGCACAAGGCGCGCGAAATCTTTACTTCGATCGGCTGGCGTCAGACGCATCACTGCAACCATATTTTCGACTTCACCATGCAGGCCGTCGAGGAAGCCCGGGGCGGGGTCATCTTGGATGCGGGCGCCGGCCATCAGGCGTGCAAGCCGTTCTTCGCCGAGTCCCTGTACCTGGCGCAGGAGCACCCGGCGTCGGGCGCGGAGGCCAAGCAGCTGAAGGAATACGACATCCTGTGCGACGCCAAGGTGATTCCGCTCGTCGACCAGAGCGTCCGGCTCATATTCTCGAACGTATCGCTTGAGCACATGCGCTATCCGGAGCCGTTCTTCCGCGAGTCCTTCCGGGTGCTGGAGCCGGGCGGGGCGCTGTACATAAACGTCCCCTTCGTCTACATGGAGCACGAGCAGCCCTACGACTTCCAGCGGCCGACGAGCTTTGGCCTCAAGCGCTGGTACGAGGACGCCGGCTTCGAGCGGATCGAGATTCACCCCTCGTCGTCGTCGATCTACACGTGCCTGTGGGCGCTGAAGCTGGCCATGGAGGAAGAGTTTGGGCGCGGCTTCGAGTCCAGGTTCAAGACCCAGCAGGCGCGCGTCGTCTCCTGGGTGGCGAACAAGGTCTTCACTCGCATCGGCTCGCTATTCGACCGCGCGCCGATGCCTACCTGTCAGTTCCCCATCGGCTGGACCGCCAGGGCCTACAAGCGCGGCCAGCGACCCGCGAGCAAGATGATTCCCAAAGCCGAGTTCCTGCGGCAGAACGCCATCCCGGGCTCGCGCTTCTCCGGCGAGTCGCTGCTGATGTAGGTCCGAGCCTGCGGCGCCGCAGGTTCGCGGCGCCGCGTCAGTGCGAGTCGCCCAGCTTGCCGGCGACCCACCGCAGGGGGGCGGTCGCTCCCATTCCCAGGCGGAAGCTGAGGCTCTCATTTATCTGCTGCAGGCTGGCGCGCAGCTCGTGGTTCATGCTCTGCGCGGCCTCAAGTGACTCTTTGTGCGACTTGGCCATGACTTGCAGCTGCCGGCCCTGCTCGGCCAGCGCCTGCTCGTAGGCCTGTTTTTCCCGGGTGAGCTCATCAACTCGCTGCTTGAGCTGGCTCGCCTCCACCTGCAGCGTCAGGCGGCTGCCGAGCAGGAAGAACAGCTCGCCGGCCCGCTCCGCCATCGCGCCCTCGAGGGCCAGGAACTCGGCGAGCTCCGCCGGCACCTCGGGACCGACAGCCAGGACTCCCAGACCGTGGCCGTGATGGAAGGCGAAGTGCGGATAGCGGGCGCTCACCTCTTGCCAGAGCTGCCAGACGCCAAAGCCGCGCTCGCGGACGTTGATGTCGTGGAAGATGATGACCCCGCGCGGGCTCAGCTTGGGTAGCCAGGTCGCGAAGTCGTGCGCCACCGCTTCATAGGTGTGGAAGCCGTCGATGTGAAGGAGGTCGATGGAGCCATCGCCCATCGCCGAGGCGGCTTCATCGAAGGTGGCCTTGACGATGCGCGAAAAGCCGCCGTAAAGCAGGTCATGGCGGAGCCGCAGGTCGCTCTCGACCTCACTCCCATAGATGCCGGCGTGCGCGTCGCCCTGGAAGGTATCGACTCCGTAGCAGGCGCAGGGAATCCCCAGCGTGACCACGGCCTGACAGAAGTTCAGGTACGAGGCGCCGCGGTGGACGCCGAGCTCCACCAGGACCCGCGGTCGCAGCAGCTCGACCAGCATCAGGCCGAAAGGAAAGTGTTCTTGCCAGGCGCTCTCGTGCGCCGGTGGGGTCAGCGCGCCAAGGCAGGAGCGGTACTGCAGGGGATTGAACACTTTCATGGGCGGTTCTTATCACCGCGATGCGAGCGTCGTCAAGGCCCCAGAGTCACCCGCCTTTGGTCGCGGGTCGCGGGTCGCGGGTCGCGGGTCGCGCGAAGGACTAGCGGGCGGTCTTGGCCCGGCTGGCCGCCAGCTCCGCATGGCCGGCGCCCGCGACCGGGGAAACGCCGGCGGTGCGGCGGCCCTTGGGCGCCAGCGCCTGGTCCTCCAAGAGGGTCTCCATCCAGCGCAGGGTGCGCGCCAGCCCCTCTGTGAAGCCGGTGGTCGGAGTCCAGCCGAGCTCCGTATTGGCGCGCGTGATCGCAAGGACGTTGTCGGGTACGTCGAAGCTGCGCGCTCCTGTATAGCGGACCTTGACCGGGCGCCCGAGCAGGCCCTCGATCTCGCGCAGCACCGCATTCAGGCTGTGCCCCCGGCTGCTGCCGATGTTGAAGACCTGGTGCGGCCCGTCGTAGGACATCGCCCGCAGAAGCGCCCGCGCCGCGTCCTTGACGTAAAGGTAGTCGCGCACCACTTCGCCGTCGCCCCAGATCTCGATCGCCTCATCCACGAGCGCCTTGTGCAGGAACACCGCTACGGCCCCCTGCTGCGCGGTGGGACGCTGGCGTTCACCAAACGGGTTGGCCATCCGCAAGACCACCGAGCGTACGCCGTACAGCTCGCGGTAAAGCGACAGATACTTTTCGCACGCCAGCTTGGTGATCCCGTAGGCGCACAGCGGCTCGGTCGGGTGCGTCTCGGGGATGGGAACCACGGTCGGCCGGCCGTAGACGGTCCCTCCCGAGGACACGAAGATTACCTTACGGGCCGGTCCGGCGCGCAGCTTCTCAAGCAGCTGGACGAGCGGAACGAGGTTCGTCTGGATGTCGTAGACCGGGTTGTCGTTGGAGCTCTTGGGCAGGGTCGAGCTTACAAGATGGAAGATGACGCCGCAGTCTTCCATCGCCTCGGCTACCGCGGCGGGGTCTGTGATGTCGCCCTCGCGCCACTCCAGGCGCTGGACCAGCTGCCGGGGGAGGTTTGCCCGCACGCCCGGCCGCTCGAAGACGCGAACTGCATGGCCGCCCTCGATCAGCTCTTCACAAAGGTGAGAGCCGATGAAGCCGCCACCGCCGAGCACCAGACACTTCATCTGGCCCTTTTTGCACAGATGACCGGTCGATGCAAGCCTGTATCCCGGTCGCCGATCGCGATTTCGCCTAGCCGGTCCGCATGGGCGCTGAAAACAGGGTCTCGGCGATCAAGTCCGTGTAGTGGTGCCAGAGGTAGCGCTGCTCGCAGTCTCTTTGGGCCCGCTCGGCCATGACGCGGTAGTCGCCGAGCTGCTGCAGCGCCTCGGCGAGCTTGTCGTCCCACTCGTGGGCGCGGGCGAGGAAGCCGCTTACTCCGTCCTTTATGCCCTGCCGGTAGCTGAAGACCGGGGAGGCGATGCTCACCGTGCCGACGATGCCGGCCTCGAAGTACTTGAGCTCGGACTTGCAGTTGGTGAACTCGTTGTCCTGTAGCGGCATGAGGTTCAGCTCGACCTCAGCAACGTAGCGCTGCAGGTTGAGGTAGTCCTGAAACTCGATCCGCTCGATTCTTTCGCCGAGCTCGCGCAGCGGACCCTTGAGCTCCATGAATCCGACGAGCCGCAGCACCACTTGCGGACTCTTCCCAAGCAGACGGGCAATGGCGCCGGCGGCCACTTCAAGATCCTTGTTGTGGGTCGCCGAGCCGCTGAAGTAGCCCAGATGCACCCGACCGTCGCGGGCAAACCCGCTGGCCTGCTTCTGTTGGAAGAGCTTGTGGGCGAGCGCTTGCTGCTCACGGTTTATGAAGTTCGGAATCACCGATACTTTCTTGGCGGTGAAGCTGCGGATGCGCTCGGCCAGATATTCGCTCGTCGTAAGCGCCGCCTCGCACAGCTTGAGCGAGGCCCCCATCCGCCCGACCATGGCGAACCAGGGGTCCCACAGATCTGGGGTGACCAGGTTCAGATCGAGTGTGGCGGTCATGAGGGGTACGTAGTCCAGATCGAAGACCAGATCATCTGTATCGAAAAACACCCGCTTGCCGTGATCGCGAGCCCTGCTGATAAGCTGGCTCAGCTCGTTGGTGTAGCGGTAGCGCCCGACGACCAGGACGTCGAGGTGGTGCAGCGCGCGGGCCAGCTCTGCGAGCTCGCCGCTGGTAAAGTAGGTCGCCGAGATCTCGGGCCGCGCCGACAGCGCCTGGATCATGTTGTAGACGCGGTAGCGGAAAGTTCCGCTATCGGGCGTTTCGTAAAGGTACGCCACCCGATGCTTGCCCTGACGGGTGCGCCGCAGCCGCTCGGCGAGCGGCGTGGGCCAAGGATCGGTGTAGGGTATGACGGGCTGGGAGAGCGTGAACACGGCGACTCAGACTAGGCGCTCGGCGAGGCTGTCAAGCACCGGGGCGAGCGCGCGGCGCCAGTCGCGTAACAGTCCATCCTGTCCGCAATCTGCCCGGCGCCGGCTCCCGTCCTTGGCCCGCAGCACGCCCTGCTCGAGGCCGGAGACCAGCTCGTCGACAGTCGGCTCCCTGCATAAGATGTTGTCTGCGTAGTGGTCCAGGGACTGCTTGGCGCCGAAGCGGTTGGTTACCACAACGGCCCCGCTGGCGGCGAGCGCCAGCGTCGCATAACCCGGGTGCGGCGAGTACCTCAGGCTCAGCCCGAGGTCCACCGTGCCGCAGAGCGCCGCCAGGGAGTCCCCCGCGAGGTCGTGGTGAAGCTGCGGCTCGATCGGGCCGGCGAGGAGCAGGGAGGGAATCTCCCTGCCCACGAAATGGAATTCCCAATCGGCCTTGTTCAGGATGCCGGTCGCCAGCGCTTCCTCGATGGCCGCCAGTCCCAGGTAGAACAGGCTGCGCGGGCTGCGCGGACCTGCGATGAAGCAGAACCGGGATGTCGCGGACGCCGTCGCGCGGGGGAAGAAGGCCGCGGATGGAAACGCCGGCTCGAACCACCTTCCATGCTGGGCGAGCTGGGCGAGCCCGGAGTCGCGCAGGTGCTCGAACAGGAGCTTGGTGCCGACCACGAACGAGAGACCCGGAGTCCGGAGCAGCTCGTCGCAGCGCAGGCGGGCATCGCCGGAGGGATAGAGAAGGCGCTCGTCTTCCTGCAGGAGGAAGACCACCTTGCCGGGCGCGATCGCGCCCAGGGTCGCGCTGGTGGTCCACCACGAGGTGGTCAGAAAGAGCTCGCTCCGGCCCAGATCGATGTCGCTCGCGGGCGCTGCGCAGTCTACATGCTTGAACTCGACGCGGCCCGGCAGGGCAACTCCGGCAAGCTGCAGCAGCTGCGCGAAGACCTGCGCATCGGCGCGCTCGTGGCGGGTGAGCAGCCGCAGATCGCAGCCCTTCTGCTCACTTAGGAGGGCGGCGAGAATCACCGCCGTACCGGTGCTGCCGTGGACGTGGCCGGCAGCGAGGCGGTCGAGCACCAGGTTGACGCGGGGTCGGGTCCGCGGAACGTAGTACGTAGAAAGAGGAGTCAGGGCGGGGCAGCTCTTGCGCAAAAAGAGCGCCGGGCTTGCGGGCGGCGCGGGCGCGGGCTGGTTTGGCCCGTAGTATAAGACCCTCGCCACCTTCTTTGCCGTCGCCGGAAGACCGTGATCGCGCCAGTGCTGGTACGCGGTTCCGAGCAGCCCCCGGGCGCTCTTGGCAACTGATTTATCGGACATGGGAGGCTGTCACCCAGTCGGCAGGAGGCGCCGCCGTGGCCACCCCGCGGGCGACCGCGAGCATCAGCTCGACGAAGCGCGAGCCGAACCCCGCCAGCGAAAAGCGCTTCAGAAACAGCTCGCGTCCGGCCTCGCCCAGCCGCTGACGCAGCGCCGGATCGTCAATCAGGAGCTTCAGGCACTCCGCAAGCTGCTCGGAGTCCTCCGACTTGAAGACCAGCCCCTGCACCCCGGGGAGCATGAAGTCCACCGTGCCCGTGGTGTCGCTCAGGCAGAGCGCCTTACCGCAGCCGAGCGCATCGAGGGTGACCAGCGGCAGGGTGTCATCGCGAGAGGGGCACACGATGACATCGGAAGTGAGCATGATCTCACGGTACCGCTCCAGCGAGACCGGGCCGAGCAGGCGCAGGCAGGGCAGCTCCTCGCTCGCGCGCTGCAGCTTCTCCTGCAGCGCAGGGAGGATCGTCCGGCCGACGATCCAGAACTCCGCCCGCTGCCGGTAGGACTCGGGCAGCGCCTGCACCGCGCGCGCCAGAACGTCCTGACCCTTGCGCGGCTCGATGGCGCCGAGGACCGACACGATCAGCTTGCTCTGCGGAGCCACCGGCCGGGCGAATTCCTCGACTCCGTAGGAGAAGACCTGCGCGCGCGGGTTCAGCTTCTGGCAGTACTTGAGCGAGCGGTAGCTGCCGACAATCAGGTTGGGAGCGCGCTTGAGCGTCCCGCGGAAGTCCGGCACGCGCGCCGCCTTGTAGTCGATGTAGGCGCTCTCGTGAACGTACCAGATCGTGGGCACGCGCTCGGCCTCGGCCTGGGCGACCAGCGGCCAGCTCTCGATGGTGTTGGCGACCACCACATCAAAGCCGGCGAGCAGCTTGCGCGAAGCCTCCGGCGCGGCAAACGCCAGCGAGTCGCAGATGACCGGCACCCCCAGCGCGCTGAAGCGCTCGCGAAACGGACCATCGCTGGGCGACAGGACGGTCGCGAACCCGCCGCGGGCGACCAGCGCCTGCACCGCGTAGAACAGCACCAGCGGGGCACCGCTATCGGTCAGCTCGTGGGTGATGAACAGGGCGTTGACGCCCAGCGGATAGGGGCGGCTGTCATTATCCCCATAGATGCGGATCGGGCCCGGTGAGTCGAGGTAAAGCAGACTCCGCATCGGCTCTGTGTAGTAGGGATCGGAGCCTGTGTATCCGGCCCAGCGCTTGAGCAGATAGACGTTCGACTTGTCCTTGCGCCGCTGCTCCTTCTTCTTGTCCCGCTTGTCCTTCTTGTCGACCTCGCGCAGCGACAGGTGACCGATGTGCAAGAGGGTCGCGTAGGGAGTGTAGACGCAGCGCAGGCCGCGCTCGCGGATGCGAAAGCACAGGTCCACATCCGAGTGATTGATCGGAGTGTTTTCGGCATCGAAGCCGCCGAGCTCCGCGAACAGACTCCGCCGCATCGCCAGGCAGGCCCCGGACAGCGCCGAGACATCGCGCACGAGCTGGACGAAGTGGAAGTGAATCAGCGACTCCGCCGGCTGACAGTGGAACGCGGTCCCGACGAGCCCGCGCACCCCGGTCACCAGGCCCGCGTGCTGGACCTTGCGGTTTTCATAAAGCAGCTTCGGGGCCACCGCGCCCACCCCGGGCAGGGCCAGAAATTCAATCAGCGCCTGGACCCAGCCACGGTCGAGCGGGCGGACATCGTCATTGAAGAACACGACGATCTCACCGGTCGCCGCCGCCGCGCCGTCATTGCACTTCAGGGAGAAGTTGAACGGCTTGTCGAAGCGGTGAAAGCGTACCCGCGAGTCGTCCTGCCACCGCCGCTCCAGCTTCTGCGCCAGCGCGGAGTTGGTGACGACGATGATCTCGAGCTCCGGGTAATCTGTGTGCTCGTGGATGCTGGCGAGCGCCTGGTTGATGTTCACTTCGGAGTCCGAAGGAATGATGAGCGACACCCGGGGAGTCGCCGGACTTGTGAACATGACGCGGTTGGCCGCTGGCAGCGCGGCCGTGGTGGCGGCGATCCCGCGCCGGTCAAGGGCCGACTGCAGGGCGGCGAGGTTGGTCACCCGCGCGTGCGGCTTGCCGCCGCCGGCCGCCGACTCTGGGAGCTTGCGCCAGTGATAAAGTACTCGCGGGAGGTGCACGATCGCAGCGGTCGCCTCAACGGCGCGCAGCATCAGGTCATAGTCTTGGGAAAGATCGAACTGACTGCGGAACCCGCCGAGCTCCTGTACAAGCGACTTGCGGTAGACGGTCAGGTGTCCCGGGTACATGTAATTGAGCAGCAGCTCGGGACTCCACTCCGGCTTGAGGAACGGCTCGGAGCAGAGGTTCGCGGTGTCGATCTTGTCTTCGTCTGAATAGATGATGTCGGTCTGCGGCAGGCGGGCGAGCGCCTCGGCAACCCAGTAGAGCGCGTCGGCAGTGAGCTCGTCATCGTGATCGCACAGCGCGATGAACTCGCCCGCGCAGCTGGTCACGCCGACGTTCGAGGCGGCGGCGATGCCCAGGTTGCGCGGCTGCGCCAACACGCGAATGCGGGGCTCCGTTGCACTCAGCTCACCAAGGAGCCGCGCGAAGGCGGTGTCGCCCGAGCCGTCATCGATGATGCAGAGCTCCCAGTCCTCATAAAATTGACCCCGGATCGACTCTACAGCGCGGCGCAGCCAGACTTCCGGAGTCCGGTAGACCGGCATGATGATCGAGATGAGCGGCCGGCGCGGGAGCGCTGCGACGCGCTGGCGCCACACAGCCTCCGGAAACTCCGTGGCCGACGGCGGAACGTAGCGCGGCTGCTGCGGCCAGAGGATGTTCCGGCCGCGCTTCCACAGGTTCTCGATCCGGTTCAGCGGTCCCAGGGCGTGCACGCCGAGACTGCTCTTTTCAAGGTACTGCTTGCTCGCGCTGGCAAGACTCTGCAGCTGCGACCCGACGGGACGCAGCACCGGCGCGGCGACTCGCCGTACTGCCGCGACCGCACTGCGCTTCAGCGCATCTTGGTAGGAATCAAGCGTCTGCCGCCAGCTCATCGCGGCACTTTTGCATAGCAAATCGGGCGATGCAAGGCGGATGACCGTTAGCTCCGTGCTTGCGTTCTGGCCTCGGTGCGACCTAATTCAGCGGCACTTCAAGCGCGCAGGCGCGCAAGTTTATACGTGAGCATCCCGGCGTGCTCACCCTGGCGGACAAAGCCGCAGCCTTCGAAGATCTTGATCGACGGCAGGTTTTCCACCTTGATGTTCGCAAAAATGGTGTTGAAGTCGAGCCGATCGAATCCGTAGGCGCAGGCCGCGGCAAGTATGGGTCCTCCGTACCGCTTGCCGCGCAGCGCCGGATTCATGTTGATGTGCAGCTCGCAAGCGCCCGGCGAAAGAGTGTCGAAGCGCACCATGCAGGCGGGCGCTCCGTCGATGGATGCGATGAGCAGGGCGGTCTCGGGAGCGCGCGCGAACTTCTCGTACCAGCGCTTGTGTGACTCCCAGGGAATCAGCTCTGTCGTGCGCGACATCTGCCGCGTGACGGGGTCATTGCGCCACTCCCAGACTGCGCGGCAGTCCTCACTATCGGGAGCCGGGTCCGCTGGTTTGAGGGTGATCATGACGCGGACGCGGGCAGAGCGCCTGCGCAGTCTGCAGTATGGGGCGCAGGACGGTCGCCCGGAGCTTGCCCCAGCGGCGGCGCTGCGGTCATGGCCTGGCCTCCTCTTGCCGGCGCCCCTTTGCGGCAAGGTAGCGCGCGCGGAAGAAGCTGAATAGCTGGCGCACGGCCCGTACGGTGTACGGCACTCTGCGGTCCGCGCGGCTCGCGCTGGGGGCGCTGGGAAGAACTTCGGGAGCGGCGCTCCGCAGCGGAGCGAGCCGCTCTGAAAGAGCCAGCTCGCTCATCAGCGCGACGACCCGCTCGGTGGCTTTGCCGTCGACGCCCGCGTTGTGGTGGGCCACCGCGCGGCTCTGCGCCGCCAGCTGCTGCGCGCGCAGCTCGTCATTTGACAGGAGCTCGCGCAGGGCCTTCGTAAGACCACTGGCTTGCACTTCCACGACGCCGGCATCGGCCGCGAAGCACGGACCCAGCGCCATCCCGAGCTCGGTGAACAGGTTGATCGCGGGCACCCCGGCCAGCATCGCTTCCACGCTGAGGTTGGACTGGACCGAGACGAGGACGTCCGCGACCAGCACCCAGCTCATCGCGTCCATCATCGAGAACCGCACAAAGCCCGGCGGCAGCCCGAGCTCCGCGGCTAGCTCGTGCACCCGCGGCGCGCTGGACTCCGGGGTCTGGCGGTCCTTGATCACCGGCTGCAGCGCGACCCCCTGGTCGTGCAGCTCCTTGCACGAGACAAGGAACGCCCGCAACGTCTTGCTGTAAAGACCCTCATCGCCGAGCGCGGTCAGGTTCGCCGACCAGGTGGTGCCGAACACCACGATCGGCGCCGCGGTCGAAAGTCCGTGCAGCGCCGCCATGGTCGCGCGCAGCTCGGGGCGATAGCGGCCAAGCTGCGCGTAGTCATCCCACGCGGGGTTGCCGGTGACCCGCAGCCGCGCCGGGTCCAGGCCCACGTCGCGGTACGCCTCGACGCCGCGCTCGCCGAACACGGCGGTCACATCGGCGTGGAGCTGCGCATGGATTGTGTAGGGCTCGCACAAAAGGAGGCTGTGCGACAGCTGCAGGCTGGGAATGCCGCGGCGCCGCGCCCACTCGACCACCACCCGCGACACCGGAGTCAGATCGTCGTTCACCAGCACCAGGGAGATCGAGTACACCGCCGCCGCCTGCTGCAGCTCCGCCGCCAGCCCGAGCAGGCCCGGCAGCCGCTCGGTCGCCTCTTCGGCCAGGCACTCTGCAAGCGCTGCGGCCGGAATGCCGAGCTTTTTCCAGTGGCGCTTCCAGGTCGCCGCCGCCAGCTTCCCGGGGAGTCCTTCGGTCCGGTTCTCCACCTCGCTGGCGAGGGCCTCGTGCTCGGCGGGGCTGAGCAGCGTCTCCAGCGCCACCATGCAGCCGCCGGCCGCGGTGATGCGCTCCCGGGCGTTGGCGGTCGCGGCGCAGCCCGGCAAGAGCACCGTGGTTCCGGGGTGCCGGCGTACGAATTCCTCAAGGACGCGCAGGTTCTTGGGGACCAGCAGCGCAAAGATCGCCGGCGCGCTCATGATCGGACTCCCGTGAAGCGACCGAGTCCGCGGGTGAGCAGCCGCTCGACCAGCCGATACTCGAAGCCGGTTCCCAGGGGCAGGCCGTCGTACTCGAAGAGCTCCGCCACCCGCTTGGGCTCTTGCGGGAGCCGCTGCGCCAGCTCGCTGGCCAGGCGGTCCTCTTGTCGCCTGGTCGCGAGCTCGGCAAGCTGCGCATCCATCGGCGCCGCCAGGAGGTCGCTCCACCCAAGCCGCCCCTCGGCGACCAGCCGGCTGGCCAGACACTCGAGCAGCCGGACGCTGCGCAGCGACGGGGCGATGTAGCCGCTGGCGCGCTCGCGCAGCTCTGCCAGCGGGGCCGCCAGGCGCCCGGCGACAAGGTCCAGCGCGATCGGCGTCTGCCGCAGCCCGGCCTCCAGCCGCCGGTTGTCCTCAAGCCAGTCCCGGTTGCCGTCGCGATCGGCGCGGTTTTCGAGCACCGCCATGAAGCGCCCGGTCACCGTGGTGGTCAGGCGCGCCACGACCTCCTGCTCGATAAAGAGCGCGAACGCGAACATCGCCTCATCGGTCGCCAGGAACGACAGGAGCCGCGCCCAGAACGCCTTGTCCTCCAGCCCGCCGAGCAGGTAGTTGCGGTTGCCGCCGCCGAGGAACGCGCCGTAGGGGATGAGGGCGCGCACCGCCAGGCCGCAGCGGTCGGCCTCGGTCAAAAGGTCCTCGGCGGCGACGCGCAGGGTGTAGGTCTGCGCCTCGCTCTGCATCATCTCTTCCTCGGCCACCTCGCGCCCGAGCGCCGCCCGGTAGTGATCCAGCGAGTGGACATCGAAGACGAGCCGCCCGCCCGGCCGCACCACCCGCTTCCACTCGGGCAGGATCTGCCGCCAGTGGGGGAAGTGCATGAGCACGTTCAGCGACACCAGTGAGTCGAAGCTCGCCGCGGCAAACGGCAGGCGGTCGAGCTGGCAGGGCTGGGTCTGCAGCCGCAGCCCCTGTTCGCGGGCGAGGCGCTGGCACTCATCCAGCATCGCCTGCGAGCTGTCCACGCCGGTCACCCGCTGGCCGCGCGCGCACAGCGGCAGCGAGCCGCGCCCGGTGCCGATGCCGACATCGAGGACCTCGTCGCCGGTCGCGTGGGCGAGGCAGGCGTCGACTTCCAGGCGGTTCTTCAGGCAGTTTGTGCCCTGGTTTATGACCATGCGCTGCGAATAAAAGCTCACCATCGCCGGATCCTTCCAGGCGTTGGTCTTCCACTCGATGAGGTGACTCGCGGTGCTCATGACTAGATAAGCTCCCAGGACAGGGGGGTGCCGCGGCGGATGGCGGTGCGCGCCACGCGGCCAAGGACCAGCTCGTAGTACTTGGGCGGCAGGCCGGCGCCGGGGCGGATGCAGCGGACGTTGGCGACGGACAGCTCTTCGCCGGCGGCGATGTCGGCGACCGCGTAGATCGACCGGCGGAAGATCGTCGAGGCGCGCTCTGCCGCGGTCGGCCCGTAGTGGACGCGGCCCAGGGCCCGCCACGCCTTCTCGGAGTCCTCAACGAGCCGCGTCATCTCCTCAGGCTCCATCGAGAACGTCGAGTCGACGCCGCCGTCGGCGCGGCTCAGCGTGAAGTGCTTCTCGATGACCGTCGCGCCCAGGGCCACCGCGGCCACCGCGACGCCGGTGCCCAGGGTGTGATCCGACAGGCCGACCTCGCAGCCGAAGGTCTCCCGCAGGTGCCCGATGGTGCGCAGGTTGGAGTTCTCGGGCGAGGCGGGGTAGGTGCTGGTGCACTTGAGCAGGACGAGGTCGCGGCAGCCGGCGGCGCGCGCCGTGGTCACGAGCTCGTCGAGCTCGGCCAGGGTCGCCATGCCGGTCGAGACGATCATCGGCTTGCCGGTCGCCGCGACGCGGCGGACGAGCGGCAGGTCGGTGTTCTCGAACGAGGCGATCTTGTAGGCCGGCGCCTCCAGGCTCTCCAGGAAGTCCACCGCCGTCTCGTCGAAGGGGGTGCTGAAGACGATGAGCCCGAGCTCGCGGCCGCGCTGGAACAGCGCCTTATGCCAGTCCCACGGGGTGTGCGCCTCGCCGTACAGCTTGTGCAGCGACTTGCCGTGCCACAGCGAGCGCGGGTCGCTGATGAAGAAGTCGCCCTGGGTGCTGTCCAGGGTCATGGTGTCGGCGGTGTAGGTCTGCAGCTTGAGCGCGTGGGCGCCGCAGCGCGCCGCCGACTCGACGATCGAAAGGGCGCGGGCGAGGGACTGGTTGTGGTTGCCGGACATCTCGGCGATCACCAGCGGCGGCGCGTCCGGTCCGATGGTGCGGCTCCCGATGCGGATCTCTTTAGGTCCCATCCATGACTCCCCAGAACTTTCCCAGATTGGTCGAGCGGACTGCCGGCGGCGGCTTTTTCACCGGCTCATCATGGCGGCCACGCGCGCCGCGCCGCCGCCGTCCACCAGCTCCATACCCCGGCGCGACTGCTCCATCAAGGTCGCCGGCGCAGCGAGGGCGGCGCGCAGGGCCGCCGCGAGCGTCGCCGCCGTGACCGCGTGGGCCTCACCCAGCCAGGTCAGGATGCCGCGGCGCGCGGCGCAGGCGGCGGTCGGCCGCTGGTTCGCCGCGATGGTGACGACCAGCGCCGGCAGCCCCAG
>DAOMZC010000039.1:0-17932 GCA_035437965.1 Pseudomonadota bacterium | reverse complement strand
CTGCCTCCCCCGAGGTAACCACCTGCGACCAGACGGGGGCTCCCTTGTCGGTCTGGAACGCCACCCTCGTCGAGGCGCTGCCGTATGGGAAGGCGTCGAAAGTCAGCGAGACGTTCGCGCCCGCGGTGGCGAAGGCCGTGGTGGGGTGCCAGATACGCAGGTCGTTCAGCTTGAGGTCGGGCACCTGGACCTTGAACTCCTCAGTGGTCGTGGCGCCGGCCGACTCGCCGGCTTGCGCGCTGTCGCTCACCGACACATCGATTGTGCTGGCGCTGCCCAGGCTGCCCTTGGTGTCGCTCCCCTTCACCGAGAATGAGAACGCACCCTGCGCATCGGTGGTCGTCGTCCGCACGCCGGAACAGATGCTCTCGGACGGACGCGCCAGACAGACCGTCCCGAGCGACGAGGTGAGAAGGAGCCCGCCGGTCAGCACCTCACCGACATCGAGCTGCTTGAAGAAGACTACAGGAGCCGCGGCGAGCGGCGCTCCCGCCTGGGCGCGACCGGTGCCCGAGATGGTAACGGTGGCGTTTGAATCGAGCTTGCTCGAAGTGCAGCTCGCGAGCGCCAGCAGCCACAAACACGATGATCGTTTCATTAGTACCCCCTTACGAGTAGTGACCTCAGTAACAGTCAGTACGACTCCAGTTGGGCAACCTGGCGCAGCCCGCCCGGAAGCCGCGCTCGTGCCGCGGGTGCCCGGCGACGACCGCAACACCTGCGACTTAACCAGGATACCATCAAGTCTGGGTGCCGAGCGCCACCGCACCGACATTGTTGTCGAAGTCGTGGTGGGCGCCCGACTCGGCCGGCGGGCCGCCCGCGAAGCGGTCCGCAAGCGGCGCCGACGCAGCGCGGATACTTACAGCGCGTGGCTCACTTGGAAGCGACAGTCCCGAGCATAAGGCATTCGCCGAGCGAGACTTATCACCGGCCGATCCGCAGCGGCGCTAAGTGCTGGCCAGACGAGGCGCGCGGCGCGGATCGATTGGCGCTGTGCAGAGCCAGCGACCGGCTCCCGCCGCGGGTCCGGCTAAGAAGGGCTCTGCCGCATCGGCAGCTCAAGGCGGAAGCGCGCTCCGAGGCCGGGTCCTTCGCTTTGCGCGCTGAGGCTGCCGCCCATCTCCCGGGCCGCGTTGGCGCTTGCATGCAGGCCGAAGCCGTGGCCGTTCTTACGCGTGGTGAACCCGTGCTCGAAGATGCGCGTCATGTTCTCGGCGCGAATGCCCATACCGTTGTCGGCCACCTCGATGCATACAAGGCCGTCCGGCTGCTCGTAAAGGCGCACGGCGATTACCTTGGGACTGACCGAGCTCTCGCGGACCGCGTGGACGGCGTTGGTGATGAGGTTGACGAGGATCTGCTGGACCTTGTACCGCTCGGTGAACCTGGGCGCGAGCTCGGCGAGCTGCTTTTTGACCTCGATAGGGACCGAGTCGGAAACTGTGAGGCCGACTTTCAGCGCGTTATCGATGAGCGCCTGGAGCTGGACCTTTTCCACCAGCGCCGCCCCGGCGGTCGCGTGGGCCTGCTGCAGCTTGAGCATCTCGTGGATGTCGCGGACGTTCTGCTGCAGGCTGCCAAACTCGGTGAGCAGGCTGCTCCGCTCGTTCTGCTGGGACTGCCCGAGCTTTTTCAAATAGGCCGGAATGATCCGGCCGCGGTCGCTGCTCATAAACTCTGCCAGCCGCTCGCCGCTCGCCAGGAGCAGATCGGCGACCTGGATCAGCTTGTCCGAAGAGGAGCGCTGGAGGGTCTCGTAGATCATGGTGGCCGAGACGTTGACGCTGCTCAGCGAGTTGCCGACGTTGTGCAGCACGTTGGTCGCGATCTCCGCCATGCCGGCCCGGTGCGCGGTGTCGACGAGCTTGCGCTGCGCCTCCACGAGCTCTGCCGTCCGCTCGGCGACCCGCTGCTCCACCTCGTCGTAGAGCCGGGCGTTCTCGATCGAGATCGCCGCCTGGGCCGCGAGCACCTCGAGGATGCGGACCTTGGCCAGCGTGAACGCGCCCTTGATGAGATTATTCTCCAGGTATAGGAGTCCGGTAATGCGCCCGAGCCGGAGAATCGGCAGGCAGAGCACCGAGCGGGGCCGCTGGCGCCGGATGTACGGATCCTCGGTAAACCGTCCCACGGCGGCGGCGTCCTCCAGAAGGACGGTCTTTCCGGCCTGGGCGACATAACGGACGAGCTGCCGGGGAAGGAGCTCGCAGCCCTCGACGCGCAGCGGCAGAACGAGCCCCTCGGGCGTCGGCGAGAGGGCCTCGATGAACAGCGCCCCGTCCTCGCGGGCCAGCAGGAGCTGCCCCGACTGCGCCCCGGCGCTCTCGAGCACGATCCGCATCAGGGTCGCCAGCAGGCGGCCGAGCACCAGCTCACCGGAGATTGCCTGCGAGGCGCGGGTCACGGCGATCATGTCCACATCGGTCAGGTCGCGCCGGCGCGCGCTGAGCGACTCGGCCGCGAGCTCCGGATAAGTCTCGTCGAGCTTCCGGACCTTGGCGTGCGCCCCCCACAGGAGGTATACGTGCCGCGCATCTTTGCGGTAGGCCAGAGCCACCGTCCGCGCGCCGCGGCGCTCATAAAAGTGCGCCGCCCGCTCGCTGGCGAGGGCCTGGACCCACAGGAAGTGGCAGTCCTTGGCCTCGGCGATTGCTTGATCGTACAGTCGCATGGCGGTGTCGCCGCGCCCCTCGATCCGGCTCTGCTCGGCGCGCAGCAGCGAGACGAACTGGGCGAAGTTGCGCGGCGCCAGCTTGCTCCGCCGCTCGAGGATGTCGATATTCTGCTGCGCCGTAGCCAGATACTCGGCCCGGTCGCCGGGCGCCGCAGAGTCATGGAGCTCGAGGAACGCGAGTCCCTGGAAAAAATAAAACAGCCGATTGATCCAGATTCCCGTCGCGCCGGGAATGTTCCGCTGCGCCTCTGCTTGCAGGAACAGATAGGACTCGGTGGCGCCGAACAGGACCGCGACCGCGAGCTTGGGAAGATAGAAGTGAAATAGGACGTTCAGGTCATTTAGCTGCTGGCCGAACTCCAAGAGCCGCTTCTCATCGCAGAACGCGCCGGTAAAGGACAGCGGCTCGGGCTTGTCCTCCGCCAGGCTGGCCACCGCCTCGCGCACGATGAGCTGCAGCCAGGTGGTGTTCTGGAGGTAGTCGCGCAGCGCCGGCATGAAGCGATCGACCGAGGCCACGGCCTCGCTTAACGAGGTATCACCGAGCAGGGACTGGAAGCTGTGGTTTGTGCCACAGTAACCCGCCCACTGGTAGTCGCCCACCTCCATGCCGATCGTGAAGCCGCGGCGCAGCGTCTCGCGGCAGGCGCGGATGGGCTCCTTGTTGTGCTGAATCAGGCCGCCCCACATGTCCAGCACCTTCGCCCCGATCTCGCGGCACTGGAGCCGGTCGTACTGCTCCATGGCGACAAGCCCGGTCTGGTAACCCTCCGCGATGTCGCCGAAGAAGAACGACTGCGCGAAGGCGTAGATCATATAGCCGAAGACCGAGGCGACGACGTTGCCGTGCTGGGCCGAGATCTGGACGATCTTCATCGCCGAGACGTGCATGCTGAGCGAGCCGAGGAAGAAGCCCACCGACCACATCTCCTGGAGGATGCGGCAGGCGGCGATCGGCAGCGGATCGGTCATCGGCGGCAGCGCGGCCAGGTCCTCCATCCGCCGTCCGCCGATGGCGGCGCTGGTCGCGGCGAGCTCCTCATGCAGCTGCGCCTCGGAGGGGAACCGCTCTATGGACACCCCGAGGAGCTTGAGCAGGCTCTGTCCGGTCGCGAAAGCGGCGTTGAAGTTGTCCATCATCCGGTAGACGAGGACCTTGAGCTCGCCGAGCCGGCACCTGTCGAGCACATCGACGACGTAGCGCTCGGCCACGTTGAGCAGCGAGATCGCCTCGGCATTGCGGCCATTTAGGAGCTCGGCCTCTGCCGCCTCCAGATAGCACGCAAGGGCCACCCGGTAGTTCTCCTCGAACGCGCCTGCCGGCAGGCGGCCGAGCACCGTGGTCATGAACTGGAGCGCCGTCCCGAACGCCGAGGCGTCTTTGGCCTTGCGGGCGGCGAGGGTGTTGAGCTCGACCAGGTGATAGAGCTCTGCCGGGTCGGTGATAAGTTCGATCGCCGCGTTCAGGTGCCCCACGATCTCGAACAGATCATGGGCGACCTCGGCCTGGCTGGCGCCGCGCAGCCAGAGCCGCCCCACCTCCAGGTGAGTGCTCTTGAGGTGCGCGGGACGGATGAGCGAATAGGCCGCCTGCTGCACCCGATCATGGAGGAACTTGTAGCGGCTCCCTTCCGCCAGCGCGCGCAGCTTGGGGTCCGCCAGCTCGTCGAGCTCATAGAGGCGGGGAATCTTGTACGCCTCGCTCATCGGAACGACCAGGGACTCTTGCAGCGCTCGCCACAGCTCGAGCGCGGTGGCCTGCAGCGGCTTGCCGTGCACCTTGGCGAGCGTCTTCAGGTCGAAGGTGTTGCCGATGCAGGCGGCAATCTTGAGCGCCGACTGCGTATCTTGATCGAGGCTCTGAATCCGCCCGGCCATCAGGTCGACGACGTTTTCGGTGTAGTCCTTCTTCGCGATGGCCGCTGTATCCCAGTGCCACGAGGCCGAGGCAAAGTCGAAGCGGATAAACCCCTCCTGGTGGAGCGAGCGCAGGAGCTGGCCGACAAAGAAGGGATTGCCGAGCGTCTTCTGCATCACCAGCCGGGCGAGCGGCTCGGTCGGCGCCGCCGAGTCGGGCAGGGTGTCGGCCACGAGCTCCTGGATATCGGACTCCGCGAAGGGCCGCAGTACGACCTCGCTGATGCGCGCCCCCGCCGCGCGAAGCTCTTCCAGCAGGGTGCACATGGGGTGGTGCGCGCTCACCTCGTTGTCCCGGTAGGCACCGATCAGCAGCAGGTAGCGCATCTCCGGATCGGTCATGAACAGGTGGATGAGCGACAGGGTCCCGCGGTCGGCCCACTGGAGGTCATCGAGGAAGATGACCAGCGGGCGCTCGCGATCGGTGAAGACGCGGATGAAGCTGCGGAAGGTCTCGTTGAAGCGGCGCTGGGCGTCTGCGCCGTACAGCTTGGGAATCTCGGGCACCTCGCCCAGGATGAGCTCAATCTGCGGAATCACGTCGATGAGCAGCCGGGCGTTGGCGCCGAGCGCGATGCTCAGACGCTGCCGGTGCTCCTCCACGGTGCGCGGATCCTCCGCCAGCACCTGCTGGATCAGCGAGTCGAACGCCTGCACGAAGGAGGCATAGGGAACGTTGCGCTTGTACTGATCGAACTTGCCGGCGACGTAATTGCCCTTCTTGGCGACGATCGGCTTGTGCACCTCGTGGACCAGGGAGGACTTGCCGATGCCCGAGTAGCCGCTGACCAGGAGCAGCTCGGGCGGGCCGGCGCAGACCCGATCGAAGACGTCCAGGAGGGCCTGGACCTCTTTGGCGCGGCCATACAGCTTCTGCGGGATCTGGAAGACGCCGTGGCGATCGTGCTTGCCGATATCGGCGGGGCTCATGACCTCCCCGCGTTCGCGGGCGGCGCGGCAGCGCTCCAGATCGGCCTTGAGTCCGGCTGCCGTCCGGTAGCGCTCCTCCGGCGTCTTGGCCAGGAGCTTGCTGACGATGCCCGAGAGCGCCTCGGGGACGGACGGGTTCACCCGGGAGGCGGGTAGCGGGGTGCGCGCCAGGTGCCAGTGCAGCATCTCCAGCGGGTCGCTCGATTGAAACGGGAGCTGGCCGGTGAGGACCTCGTAGAAAGTAATCCCGAGCGAGTACAGATCCGAGCGGTGATCGAGGTTGCGGTTGATCCGCCCAGTCTGCTCGGGCGAGATATGGGTGAGCGTTCCTTCGAAGAAGCTCGATGACGACGGCTCGCGCTGCAGCTCGGTCGACAGGAGGGAGGCGACGCCGAAGTTGATGATCTCGACGACCTGGGCGTCGCGGGTCGCGACGATGTTCGCGGGTCGCAGGTCCTTGTGGATGATTCCCTTTTCGTGGACTAGAGCTAGCGTCTCGGCAAGCTTGATGGCAACGGCCAGGAAGAAGCCGAGCTCCAGCGGCGCGCCGTGGGCAAGCTCATCGAGCGAGGCGCCGCCGCTGTCCTTCATGATCAGCGCCAGGGCGTTGCGGTGCTTCTCCAGGGCGCAGCACGACACGACGCCGGGGACGCCGAGCGAGGTCGCGACCTCATACTCCTGCTTCAGCCGGGTGAGCTCCCCAAGGGACGGGTACTCCTTGGCGGGGACCTTGACTATCACCGGCAGCGCGTCGCTGTCACGGGTGCCGCGGTAGACGGTGAACCCGGCGCCGCGGTGGAGGAGGGCGCGAACATGGTAACCCGGGAGCTTCAACATGGGACTCCCCCGTGGGACTGCTACGTGGGCAGACCACAGGCCAGCTTGCCGATGACGTCATAGAGCACATCGGTCGTCGGCGCCATCACGGTGGCGGCGCGCGCATCGCGGAAGTAGCGCTCGACGCCTACCTCTTTGCGGAACGCGACGCCGCCGCACACCCGCATGGCGAGCTCGGTGACCTCGGTGGCGGCTTCACCGGCGGCGGCCTTGACTTCCAGGAGCCGCAGCGCCCTGTCCGATCGGCCGGTCTCGATGGCGGTGAGCGTATCCAAAAGGAGCGCGCGGACCATATCCGTCTTGATGCGCATCCTGGCAATGTAGGCGCGTATGGTGGGAAGCTCGGCGAGCGACTGCCCGAGATATTGAATCTGGGTCGAGGCGACGTGCGCGGCGGCTCGCGTGGTGGCGGCTTCCATGATCCCGACATAACAGGCGGAGCTCAGGGTCAAGAAGCAGTCGTTCATGTCGTTCATGATGATGTCGTGGCCCTTGCCGTCTTCGCCGAGCATCGCGTCGCGGCGCAGGCGCGTTCCCGCGGCCTTGATGGGGCTGGAGGCGTTGCCGCGCAGGCCAAGACCGTTATAGGGAGCGGGGATACTCAGCCCGTCCGCGCGGCCCGGCATCAGCCAGAGCGTCGAGGCCCCCTCGGCGGCCAGCGGCTTGCTCGACCAGACGTAGCTGTCCGCCTGGCCGGCCGAGGTCACCCAGCTCTTGTTCGCATCGAGCCGTACGTACCCTTCGCCGTCTTCCCGCGCCGTGCCGACCGGTACCCAGAAGTGACTGCGCGAACCGGCTTCCGAGAGCGCGACGGAAGTGAGGTGGCGGCCCGCCGCGATGGCCTCGCGCACGAGGCGCGGCCCGCACTTCTCGATCGCGGTGTTGCCGGTAAAGTGCATGCAGAGCACCATCCCGGTCGAGCCGCACGCCCGGCCGACCTGCTCGACCAGCTCGGCCGCTGCGCGGATCCCCTGTCCCAGCCCGCCGACCTCTTGGGCGCTCATGAGCCCGAGGAGTCCCGCCTTGCCAAGGGCCGTGATTCCGGCGCGCGGAAAGACGCCGTCAGTGTCGACGACAGGAGCCTCCTTCTCGATGATCTCGGTGATGATCTCGGTGATGATGCCGGCCAGCGCTGCCCGATTCGGCTCGTTCACGGTAAGCTCCTTTCGCGGTCGCTAATCATTTACTCATGGGCACTGGCCTCAGGGTCCCCGCCGCCGCATCGCCAGATCGATTCCTTCTTGGAGCGTCCGCCGCATCGCCGTGCCGCGAAAGTCCGCCCCGAGCTCCACCAGCCGGCGCGCCACCGCCCCGCGGACTCCGGTAAGGACAAGCTCGGTGCCGAGCAGCCCCACCGCTTGCACCGTCCGCACCAGCTGCACGACCGCCGCCGCATCCACGTTCTCGACCCCGGTGAGGTCGATGATGACGGCGCTCGCCCGCTGGTCGGCGAGCCGCTGGACGAGCGTCTCGCGGACCCGCTCGACCCGCCGGCCGTCCATATCGCCGATGAGCGGCATGACGGCGACGCGCTCATCGATGGGAATGAACGGCATCGACAGCTGCGCCAGCGCCTCGGCCTGCGCCCGGATGATCGCCTCGCGCTCGCGCCCGAGCGCCTCCTGGGCCGAGGCCCGCTTGGCCTCGGTGACGTCGCGGACGATCGCGACCGCCTCGTCCCCTTCGGCGCTGGCGATCTGCGCGTCGAAGTGGCGCACGCCCGGCCCGACTGAGAGCTCGAACTCGACGCGCTGGGTCGCCCTCTCGACGATGGCGCGGCGCACCCCATCCATGAAGTGACGGGCCAGCGCCCCGGGGAGCGTGGCCCCGTACGCCGCCAGCGCGGCCGAGGCGCCCGTGGGCGGCTTGAAGTCGAGGCAAGTGCCGTCGGCGTTGATGCGCAGGATGGCATCCGGGATGGCGCGGAGCAGCGCGCGCTGGCTCTCTTCGCTCTTGTGCAGGGTCGCGTACGCCCCGACGCTGTCGGCGTGCGCGTTCCACTTCTCCGTCAAGGCATAGGCCATCTGCCGGATCTCGATGGAGTCGAAAGGCTTCTTGAGGACCAGGAATCGGTCGACTCGCGGCAGGCGCTCGATGAGCGCCGCCCAGGAATAATCCGAGTAGGCCGAGCAGATGACGGCCTGCAGCGCCGGATCCTCCTGCCAGATGCGCACGAGCGCTTCAATCCCATCGAGCCCGGGCGGAATCCGCACATCCATGAACGCGAGCGCGAACGGAGTCCCTTCGCTGGCGGCGCGGTGGACGTACGCGATTCCCTCTTCGCCCTGGTAGGCCGAGCTGATCTCGAAGTGGATGGCCGGAGTGCGCGGAGCCTCGCGCGCCCCGTCGCCGAACAGCAGCGCCTCCATCTCCTCGGTCTCGGGCGCGCTCGCCGGGACGACCGCCAGGCTCTTGCGAATGTCCTCGTGGATCGCGCGATTGTCGTCCACGATGAGGACTCGCCGATTCCTCGGGCCGGTTACGTCTGCATTCACGGGCATGGTGGAAAGAGGGGGCATTGAAAACCGCTATGTTGGCGTCGCGCTGCTGACGGATTCATTATGTCAAGTTCTATTAGGAAAATAACCAAGTTTTTCATCTCGGCAGGTGCTTCCGACGTTAGACAAACCCGACGCGCTGACCGTGTGATAAATATCGTAGGATGACGGTCTATGTGCTACATCGCAGGGCCATATCTGCCCCGGGTGTACCCGCATGCCGACGCTGCTAATCATCGAAGACGAGATCGACCTCCAGCAGGTGCTTGAGTACAACCTTCGGCGGGCCGGCCATGAAGTGCTGTGCGCCTCGACAGGAAAGGCCGGCCTGCAGCTGGTCGCCGAGCGCTCGCCGCAGCTCATACTACTGGATCTGATGTTGCCGGACATCTCGGGGACGCAGGTCTGCCGGGCGCTCAAGGCTGAGCCGCGGACGGCGGCGATTCCGGTGATCATGCTGACCGCGCGCGGGGAGGAGGCCGACCGCATCGTCGGCTTCGAGCTCGGGGCCGATGACTACGTGGTCAAGCCCTTCAGCATCCGCGAGCTGATGCTGCGCATCGGGGTCAGCCTCCGCCGCGGCACCGCTACCGCAGAGTCGCCGGGCGTCATCGAGTTCGGCTGCCTGCGCATCGACTGCAGCGCCCACCGCGTCTTTGTGCAGGAGCAGGAGGTCCGTCTGACCGCGCTGGAGTTCAAGCTCTTGCGCAAGCTCTACGAAGCCAAAGACCAGGTGCAGACGCGCGCCACGCTGCTCGGCCATGTCTGGCAGATTGAAGCGGACGTGACGACGCGCACAGTCGATACCCACATCAAGCGGCTGCGCGAGAAGATCGGCGCCGCCGGCGGGTACATCGAGACGGTGCGCGGTGTCGGCTACCGGTTCGCGCCGCTCCCCGAAGGGCAGAGCCCGTGAAGCTGGGCATCCGGACCAAGCTGTTTCTGATCTCGGTGGGACTGATTGTGATCTCGCTCGCAATCGGGTACGGGTATCTGACCCCGGTGCTCAGCCGGGCGCTCATCCAGCGCATCAGTGGTGATCTGTCGGTTCGCCTGGAGCTGGTAAATCGGCTCACTGCAGCTGCCGATCTGGCGGCGGATGACGCGGTCGGCTGGACCGAGCTCGCGATCGAGCTGGCCCGGCTGGCGCATGTGCGAGTGACGCTGCTCGATGTAAACAGCAGAGTCCTCAGCGACTCCGAGGTCACTCCCGAGGCGCTGCAGCAGCTGGAGAACCACCGCGATCGGCCCGAGATCATCGGCGCCCTCCATAGGGGCCACGGCGAGAGTACCCGCTACAGCCACACCCTCGGGCTGCGCATGTACTATGTAGCGGCGCCGTTTTACAATTCGCGGCGGCAGCTGCACGGTATCGCGCGGCTCGCGCTGCCGCTGTCCGAAGTAGATCAGCTGGTGTCGCAGCTGCACCTCAGCTTCGCCATCGCGGCACTGCTCGCGCTGAGCGTCGCGACCCTGATGTCGAGCATCGCTACCCACTTTGCCGCCCGCAGCGTCCGCGCGCTGACCGCGGCGGCGCGGCGCATAGTCGGGAGTGAGCTCGGGATGGGCACGCCGCCCGACGGCGGTGACGAAGTGGCGGCCCTGGGCCGCGATCTCGACATCCTGGCCTCGACTCTGTCCAAGGCGCTGCACCAGCTTGTCGAGGAGCGCGATCTGCTAAACAGTATCTTGTCCGGCATGCACGAAGGGGTGCTGCTGATCGAGCTTGGCGGCGACGATGCGCCCGCCGGCACCCAGCGCGTGCGACTCTGCAACCCGGCGCTGCGCGAGATGCTGCTCTTGGCGGAAAATCCCACCGGGCTGCCGCTGCCACCGGAAGCGGCGGGCAGTGCCCAGCTGCGCGAGCTCATCGCGCTTGCCCAGAAGTCGGCGCAGCCGGTCATCGGTGAGGTCGAGATAGCCGGAATCAAGCCGCGGCGCCTGCTGGTGCGCATCGCCAAGCTCGGCTCTGCATCGGCGGGTCTTCTGGCCGTGCTCGTCGATGTCACCGAGCTGCGGCGCCTGGAGTCGCTGCGCCGCGACTTTGTCGCCAACGTCTCGCACGAGCTGCGGACGCCGGTCACCGCCATGCGCTCCGCCGCCGAGACGATCCGCGATGCCGCCGCCAGTGACCCGGAGGCCGCGGCGCGCTTCCTGGAGATCATCGAGCGCAACGGCGAGCGGCTGCAGCGCATGATCGAAGACCTCTTGGATCTGTCGCGCATCGAGTCGCAGGAGCTGCGGTTGCAGCCGGCCGACCTGGCGCTGCCGGAGCTTGTGACCCACCACCTTGAGCTCTTGCGCAGCCGCGCCGATCAGAAGCGCATCCAGCTGCACCACGAGCTGGCGGACGACCTGCCCCCGGTTCACGTGGACCGGCGGGCCCTGGAGCAGGTGCTGGTGAACCTGCTCGACAACGCCATCAAGTACTGTCCGGCAGGCTCCCGCATCACCGTACGCGCCGTCCGCAGCGCGTCTACAGAGGACACCGCCAGCGTCCTGATAAGCGTCATCGACAACGGTCCCGGCATCGCCGCGCACCACCTGCCGCGCCTCTTTGAGCGCTTCTATCGGGTCGACGCCGGCCGCTCGCGCGAGCTTGGCGGCACCGGCCTCGGGCTGGCGATCGTCAAGCACCTGGTCGAGGCCATGCAGGGCGAGATCTGGGTGCGGAGCGAGCAGGGTAGGGGCGCGGTGTTCAGCTTTACCCTGCCCCAGGCAGCGACCCGGACTTAGTCCTCAGTTGGGAGGGAATGCGGTCCAGCCGGCGGTCCAGTCTTCAGTTCCGAATGCGCCGATGTACGTCACCGGGCTGAAAAAGCCGTCGCTTGGCGGCGAGCCGCCGGTCAGGGCCGGAGAGCCGGTCCGCAGCGTGAACTTGGGTGCGTTCGGACTGTACGGATCTTCAAGCAGCGGATCCCCCTCGCCGTTGCCCGGCTGACCCATCACCCAGGCTTTCACATCGAAGTCAGTCGCCCCGATCCGGGTCACATCCGAGACGTTTTTGGCCTCGCCGGCTGGACCGTTATCATGGAGCAATGTCTGAGTGAGGGTGAGCCGCCCGGCCCTGGCCTGGGCGACCGTCGCCTCTTCGAACGAGATCCCGCCGTCGCTGAAGCCGGCGATGATGAGGTTACTGTAGTTGCCGTTCACGCCCGAACGGAACGCGATTCCCTGGCGCTTGTCGCTGCCCCCGGAGGTGACGCCGCGCCCGAGCCCGAGCAGGGTGACGTTGGCGACCGTGGGATTGGTGCGCGGCTCGAGGGCGGCGTTCAGGCGATTGTTGTCCGCCTCGAAGCCGCTGTTGCCGATGCTTAGATCCTGCGTCGCGACCCAGAACTGGCCCTTGCCGACCCAGCCGAACTCCCAGTCGAAGGCGTCATCCTGGCACAGGCTCGCCACCGCGTGCCGGACGTTCACCGTGCCGCCGAAGAACTCGATGCCGTCATCGGCGCCGCGGTGCACCTGGATGTAGTCGAGCGTGGTGCCGGAGCCGACGGCGTACAGACTCAGCGAGTTGAGCTCCTTATCAGGCGCGAACTCGCGGCCGGCGAACTCGATGCGGACATAGCGCAGGATGCCGCTGTTGTCGTCGGCCCGCAGCGTGCCGCAGGGTCCGTAGAGACCCGCGCTGGCCTCCGCCTGGACGCAGGTGGACTCCGGACCCTGGCCGACATCGGGGGGGTTGTTGAGCGGCGCCCGGCCGCGCAGGACCACGCCACCCCAGTCCTGCGGCCGGCGCTGCCCGGGGACCCGGCTGCTGGTAAAGACAATCGGCCGGTCCTTGGTGCCGTCGGCGATGAGCTTTGCGTCGGGAGCGACGTTGAGGTAGCTGACGTTCATCAGCAGCTGATCCGCGTCGCCGCAGATGGTGGTCCCGGGCTCGATGGTCAGGGTGGCCCGGTTCGTCACGTCCACCCGTCCCGACAGCAGGTAACGGCGGTCCGCGGTCCAGGTGGTGTCGGTGGTGATGGCGCCGCGAATGACGGTCGCCGGCTGCCCCAGACAGGTGCCCGTCTGGACCTCTTGCACTTCCTCGGTTCCGCAGGCGGCAGCGAGCAGTACGGAGGCGGAAATGATGACTCTATTCGTCCTGTTCATTGTGACTGATTCCCTTTTCCCTGTTCATGAATTAAAGCACGCGGGCAGCCTAGTGACTGTAGGCGACCGCGAGGCTCGCGGTGACTCCGGGCCGGTAGCGGAAGGTGACTCCCTCGACATGACCTTCCGGGAACTGCGGGCCGCGGCCGGCTTGCACGGACCCTTGCTGGAAGATCTGCACCGGCCAGTCGAGCAGGTTCTTCGCCGACAGCCGCAGCGAGAAGCCCCGCGGCAGCTTTTGCCCCAGCGTCAGGTCGAGCTGGTGCCGCGGCTGCTCCCAGCGGTTGGGCTGCCCCGCGGCTCCCACCGAGTCGATGCGCTCGCCGAAGAGGTTATAGAGGAGCCGGGCCTGGGTTCCCCACTTCGGGTGCTCGAACTCGGCAAAGACATTGACCACGTACGGCGACTGGCCCTGCAGCGGCCGATTCGGATCGGTCTGGGCGCCCGGCGTCTGCGACAGATCCACCCGCGAGGACAGCAGCGTCACGTTGCCGCCCAGCGACAGGCCGCGCGGCCCGTGTCCGGCGAAGACCAGCTCTTTGCGCACCTCCAGCTCGGCGCCGACGGTGTAGGCGCTGGTGGCGTTGGCGAACGAGCGGATGATGTCGGCGCCGCCCTGGATGATGGTCTCGATCGGCCGGTCGAAGTACTTGTAAAAGACGCTGACCGCCAGCACATCCACCGGCCCCAGGAAGTACTCCCAGCGCGCATCGACATTGGCGATGCGGGTGCGCTGCAGGTCCGGGCTGCCCTGCACCGTCTCGCCGCCGAAGAAGTCGGTGAACTGGAACGGCGCCAGCTCGCGGAACTCCGGACGGGCCAGGGTCATCGACGCGCTGCCGCGCAGGTACATCGCCGGGCGCACCTTATAGACAAGGTTCAGCGATGGCAGCGGATCATAGCTGTCCAGCTTGAGCGTGGAGTCCGTCTGCGGCAGGTCCGGCGTGCGGGTAAGGACGCGCTGCTGGCTGATCTCAAGGCGCAGTCCGAGGTTTACCCGCAGGTCCTTGTGCAGCGGCAGATCGACGAGGGCATAGGCGGCATAGATGCCCATGCTGCCGCGGTAGTGATCGAAGGGATTTGTCTGGTCGCGGACCTCGGTCGGGTTGCCGAGGGCGTCGCCGCCCAGGAGCTCTTCCGGCGGCAGACTGGCGTCTCGCGGGGCGACGCCGGTGTAGCCGAAGCGGTAGCGGTTGGCGGAGAAGTCGCGGAAGCGGCCGCGCGCCGACGCCCCGACGCGGAAGCGCCCGAGCAGCTTGCCCCAGGACGTAAAAGACTGGCCATAGTCCACCGCAGCGAAGGCCTGGTGCTCGCCGTTTTGTGAGTAGAAGCGCTGACCGCTGGTGCCCGAGTTGGCCAGCCTGAACGCGCCGCCCTCGGTGCCGCGCTGGTAGGCGATCTCGCGCGTGTCCGGCTCGTTGCGGGCGGCGAATGCGTAGGTCAGGTTCCAATCGAGCACGCCGTCGCCCAGGCGGCTCCGCAGGAGGGAGCTGCCGCTGAGCTGCGCGAGCAGCATGCTGCGGGCGATGAAGCGGAGGCGCAGGTAACGGACCTCGCGATCGGTGCCGCTGTTGTAGCCTTCGTAGACGCGGGCCTCGTCATCGGAGCTCTGCGTGAACAGTCCGTTCAGCGAGATCCGGTGCCCGGGAGCCGCCTGCAGACTGAGGCTGGTGAGCGCGGCCCACGAGACGCTGCTGGTGCTGCGCCAGCTCTGGCGCGGCGTGCCATCGCCGAACCTGCCGTTGTCGTACTCGATGTTCGGCCGCAGGACGGGGCGGTGCTCGGCATCGGCGTCCAGGTAGAAGGTGCGGACCTCCTCGAAGCGGGTCTGCGCCTCGGCGCCGTAGGTCAGGGCGGCCAGGTAGCCGAGCCGGCGTCCGCGGAGCTCCTTGCTCCCCCCCACGGAAAAGGACAGACCGTAGTTCGGCGAGCCGCTGCCGCGGGTCGTGCTCCAGATGTTGGGGAAGCTGCGATAATAGTCAAGGTCCGACTGACCCGGCTGGCGCCGCGGTCGTGCACGCGTGCCGTCATCGAAGCCGAGAAAGTCCAGGCGCCCGCCGCTGTAGGTAAGCGCCGGCTGGAACGCGGTCTGCAAGTTGGCGCCCAGATGGATATCGGCGTGGAGCTGGAAGCGGCTGGGAAAGTCCTGCGTATTTATCTGCACCGAGCCGCCCGCGAAGTCGCCGGGAATGTCGGCGGTGGCGCTCTTGGCGATCCGCAGGTTCGCGAGCAGACTCGCCGGGAAGACGTCGAGAGGGACGGCTTGCTGCTCGGGCTCTGGGCTCGGCAGCGGAGCCCCGTTGAACAGAGCGTTTCCGTAGCGCTCGCCCAGGCCGCGCACATAGACGAAGCGGTCGCCGACTACCGTGGCGCCGGTCACGCGAGCGGCGGCCTGCGACGCGCTGGAGTCGGCGGCCTTGCGGATCTCTTCCCCGCTCACGATATCGGAGACCGCGGCGGAGTCCTGGCGCTGCCGGTTGGCCGCTTCGGTGCTGCTTCGCGAAGGCTCGCGGATGATGATCTTGTCGAGGTTCCGCTTGGCCTCAAGCTGCATGCGGATCGGGCTGGCGAAACGTAACTCCTGGCGCTCCTGCACCTCGACTTCGAACGCCTGCACCTGGTACAGATCAAACGCGAGCTGCAGCGTGTACTTGCCGGGCGGCAGGGCCAGCGAAAATTCGCCGCGCTCATCGGTCGTGGTCTGGTACTCGGCGCCCTCGGCACCCACGTAGACACCCGGCAGGGGACGGCCGCTCTCGCCATCTATGACCCGGCCCAGGGCGCGTCCCCAGCTGGCCTCCTGCGGCGTCTGCAGAGCTCCCGCCGGCGGCTCTGCAGGGGCGGGCTCGGCGGGCTCGGTCGCGGCGGGCGGCTCGGGCAAGGTGAAGTTCGGGTCAGGGGTGGCGGGTGCGCTCGCGGAAGGAGGCGGCGGCTCGGGCGGCTGCTGAGCGTGCGCCCGGGAAGCTAGCGCAAGCCCGAGCGCGGCGCCGAAAATCGACGGATGCCGCAGAGATTTTACTGACGGCGGAGCGGAACGGAGAACAGATTTTTTGGTAAGCGACATGCGGGCAGCTCTTGGGGCCATAAGCTAGGGCCAGGCGAGCCTTCCCGGTTGTGACCTTTGCGTGACTTTTCAGTGTCAGTCAGGTGGCGCCCCAGACAGTCGGGTCCGCTCAGTGTGAAGCGCGACAGGTATAAGGAAGCGAATCGTTCCCTTTGGGTCACTTCACGGTTGCTTTTTATGTCTCAGAGTCCAAGCTACGGCAGAATTGCCTCCAAGCGCTGGGCAACAAACGAACTCGTCACCAACACCTTTAGGAGCCAAGAAAATGTCCCACGCCACGCTATGTCTCTGGTTCGATAAGACCGCTGAGGAAGCGGCGAAGTTCTACGCGGCGACCTTCCCGAACAGCAGTGTCGGCAAGATCCACCGCGCCCCGGGCTCCTACCCGAGCGGTAAGGAGGGCGACGCGCTGACCGTCGAATTTACCGTGCTCGGGATCAAGTGCGTCGGTCTCAACGGCGGGCCGGAATTCAAGCCGAACGAAAGCTTCTCGTTTCAGGTCTCAACCGCCAACCAGGAAGAGACCGACCGCTACTGGAATGCGATCGTCAATAATGGCGGACAGGAAAGCCAGTGCGGCTGGTGCAAGGACAAGTGGGGCTTCTCGTGGCAGATCACTCCGGTCCAGCTGACCGAAGCGGTCTTTGCCAACCCGGATCCGGAGTCGGCCCAGCGCGCGTTCAAGGCGATGATGGGCATGAAGAAGATCGACATCGCCAAGATCGAAGCCGCGCGCCGCGGCTAGCCTCAGGACACCGCGACCGCGGTCAGGTTCATGGTCAGCAGCGCCCCGGGCTTGGGGAGCGCGGCGACGCCGATGACGGTGCGCGCTGGGCGGTGCTGGCCCATCGCCTCAGCGTAGGCGCGGTTCATCTCGGCGAAATCCGCCATGTCGAGCAGAAAGACATTGATGTGAATCACGTGCTGCAGGTTCGAGCCTGCCGATTCCAGCATGACTCCGAAAGACTCGAGGATGCGGCGGGTCTGCGCCGCGACGCCGGGCCCGGCCAGATCACCGGTGGCCGGGTCGATGCCCGCGGTTCCGCTGATTGAAATCCAAGGCCCGACGCGCGCGATGTGGCTGTAGGGACCGATGGGCGTCGGTGTATCGGAAGGGGTCGAGGTGACTACCGTGTGGGTCATGAGCCTCATGTTACACTAGCGCGGGCAGCTGCTCCACTGCGGCGGGCGGCGTCGCGCGGGCGGTTCGGCGTTCCAGAATTCGCCGCGTTCCGCTACCCTGACCGCGTGGGCGCCGAGCTGCTCGACATAGGGGATGGGGTGGCGCTGGGCCAGCTCGGTCCGCTGTGCATCGCTCTGTGGCGGGATGAGGTCACTCGCCCGCGCTTCAATCGCCAGGCGGCGGCCCTCGCCGCGGTGGTCGGCGCGCACCGCGGCAGCGCCGGCTTCATGTGCATCGTCGAGGCCGGGAGCAAGCCTCCTAGCGACGAGCTCCGTCGCGCCTCCGCACGGATGATCGACTCACACGGCGCCGACCTGGTGTTCGTGGCGGCGGTGATCGAAGGCAGCGGATTTCAGGCCGCGCTCACGCGCAGCGTGCTCACGGCGATATCGCTGTTCATTCCGCGCAACAAGCCTAAGATTGGATTTTTCTCCAACGTAATGGACGCTGCCCTGTGGGGGCGCGATCATGCTACTCTACCCACGGCCCGGGCAGTCGTCGCGCGCGTACAGGCCCTGCGCGCGGACCTGACGGGTGACCGGTAAGTGCAGCGGCGTCGGCTGGTACCTAATGCGACTCTACGCAGTACATCCTCATCGGCTCGATGCTATCCTGAGCTTCTCCGTGACCGCTGCGAGTCCGGACCAGGAATCCGGCTAGCCCGCTGACCCGCGGAATCGATCCGCAATCGATCCCACGGCCACCCAAGAGCTGCTATCAGCGAC
>DAOMZC010000038.1:0-18016 GCA_035437965.1 Pseudomonadota bacterium | reverse complement strand
CGGCGTTGCAGGGGCTGTGCCGCGACCGCGCCCGGCTCGCCGCGATGGCCGCCGCCAGCCAGCGCCTGGGCCGGCCCGCGGCGGCGGATATCATCGCCGAGCGCGTCCTCGCCCTCGCCCGCCCATGATGCGGCCGGTGCCGCCACGGGTGACCCTGCGCTGCGGGCTGGGCGGCGGGCGGCTTTTCGGTTAGCTTCTGCCTGATGGTGATGTTCAGTCGACCCAAGCCGGACACTCGCATTCACTTCGTCGGCATCGGCGGCATCGGCATGTCCGGCATCGCCGAGGTGCTGTTGACGCTCGGCTACCGCGTCTCGGGCAGCGACCTGAAAGAGTCGGACTCGACCCGGCGGCTGCAGTCCCTCGGCGGCGTCGTCCGCTGCGGCCACCACGCCGCGCACCTGGAACTTTTAGGCGGCGAGGCCGACGTGGTCGTCATCTCCAGCGCCGTGCACGCGCAGAACCCGGAGGTGGTGGCGGCGCGCGCCCGCGGCGTCCCGGTGATCCCGCGCGCCGAGATGCTGGCCGAGCTCATGCGCCTCAAGTACGGCATCGCCATCGCCGGCTCGCACGGCAAGACGACCACGACCTCGCTCATCGCCACCGTGCTGCGGCACGCGGGGTTCGATCCGACGGCGGTGATCGGCGGCAAGCTGCCGCAGCTTGGCAGCAACGCGCGCCTCGGTCAGTCCGACTACCTGGTCGCCGAGGCCGACGAGTCCGACGGCTCGTTCCTGCACCTCAGCCCGACGATCGCCGTGGTGACCAACATCGATCCCGAGCACCTGGACCACTACGGCGACTTCTCGCGGCTGTGCACGGCGTTCCTCGACTTCATCAACAAGGTGCCGTTCTACGGCCGGGCGGTGCTGTGCTGGGATCACCCGGAGGTGCGGGCGCTGCTGCCGCGGGTGAGCAAGCGCTACGTCACCTACGGCCTCGCCCCTCAGGCCGACTACCGCGCCGAGGAGCTTTCATTTTCCGGCACCACCAGCCGCTTCATTGCGGTGCGCCGCGGCGAGCGCCTGGGCCCGATCGAGCTGCCGATCCCCGGCGTCCACAACGTCCACAACGCGCTGGCGACCCTGGCGGTGGGCGATTTCCTCGGCATCCCGCTCGGGACCCTGCAAGAGGCGCTCGCCGCCTTCCAGGGCGTCGGTCGGCGCTTCACCCGCCGCGGCAGCGGACGGCTGCCGCAGGCCGCCGCCGACAGCCCCGAGCTCACCATCATCGACGACTACGGCCACCACCCCGCCGAGATCCGCGCCACCCTGGCCGGGGCGCGCGCCGGCTTCCCCGACCGGCGCCTGGTCGCCGTGTTCCAGCCCCACCGCTACACCCGCACCCGCGATCTGTTGCCCGATTTCGCCCGCGCCTTCGACGACGCCGCCCGCGTCTTCGTGACCGACGTCTACGCCGCCGGCGAAGACCCGATCCCCGGCGCCACCGCCGCGGCCCTGTGCGAGCGCATCCGCGAGCACGGCCACCCCGGGGCGCAGCACGTCCCCCGCCGCGCCGACGTCGCCGCCGCCGTCCTCCCCGAGCTGCGCCCCGGCGACCTGGTGATCACCTTCGGCGCCGGCGACGTCTGGCAGTGCGGCGACGAGCTCCTCGCCCGGCTCAGCCCGACCTAGCCCGCCGGCACCCGCTCAGTACTGCAGGCCGGCAAAGAACGGCGTCGCCTCGGCTAAAAGGTCCAGGGTCGGATCGAGCTGCTTGCCGATGCCCTCGGTGACCGCGATCGCGATGTTGACCATGGTGAACGTCGCGTTCACCCGCACCCGGTGGCGGCGCAGGATCTGCAGCATCTCGTAGACCACCGAGGCGACCTCCACTTCGTTGAGGCGCTTGCCGTGCAGGCGGTCGACGAACTCCTGGATGGCGGCGCGGAACTTCTCGTGGTTGTTGACGCTGGGGACCGGGCTGTGGCTGACCATGATGTCGGCCATGGTCTGGCCGTCGCCGCTCGCCCAGGCGGCGAAGTAGCGGGCGAAGATGCTGCGGTGCAGGTCGTCGAGCTCGGCGACCAGCCCCAGATCGAGCAGCGCGACCTTGCCCTCGGGCGTCACCAGGATGTTGCCGGGGTGCAGGTCGGCGTGGACGAAGCCGTCGGCGAACACCATCTGCAGCATCAGCCGGAAGCCGAGCTTGCCCAGGCGCCGCGGCTCCGCCCCCGAGCGCTTGAAGTCGAGGATCTTCACCCCGTCGATAAACTCCATCACCAGCACCCGCCGGCTGCACAGCGCCTCGTAAAGACGCGGGATGATGATCTCGGGATCGGCGGCGAAGTTCTTGCGGAAGCGGTGGTTGTTGCGGGCCTCGATGGTGAAATCGAGCTGCATGTGGATGGCGCGCCCGAACTGGTTCACGCTGTCCACCGGGGCCAGCAGCCGCAGCGACGGGATCAGCTCGAGGATCGCGGCGTAGATGCGCATCACCCCGAGGTCGAAGGCGCACAGATCCTCGATGTCGGGGCGGCGGACCTTGACCGCGACCAGCTCGCCGCCGGGCAGGCGCGCCTTGTGCACCTGGGCGACCGAGGCCGAGGCGATCGGCTCCACCTGGAACTCGGCGAACAGCTCGGCGAGCGGGCGGCCGAAGTCCTGCTCCAGGGTCTGCCGGACGAGCGCGAACGAGAACGGCCCGACATCGTCCTGCAGCCGGCTGAGCGCGGTGATGACGTACGGCGGCAACAGGTCCGGGCGGGTCGACATGATCTGCCCGACCTTGATGAACGTCGCCCCGAGCCGGCGGAACAGCTCAAGGACGCAGGCGCCGAAGAACGCCTGCCGCTCGCTGAGGCTGCGACCGCCCAGGCGCAGCCAGCACCAGCCGGCGGCGTAGTGAAGCGCCGTCTGCACGAGCAGGTAAAAGATCACCAGCGCGCGAGACAGCAATCGCAGCTTCTGCACGAGCGGCTTCATACGCGCACATTATATCAAGCGCCGCCGAGTCCATACGGTCACGACGTCGACGCCGCTTTATCGCGCCGCCCAGCCCACGCAGCCGAGCGCCGCCACCAGGCACGCCGCCGCCAGCGCCCCCCGCAGCCGCGACGGAAACAGCCGCTGCAGCGGCTCCAGCAGGGTGAGCAGCAGCCCCATCGGCACGGTCACCGCCGGGTGCAGGTTCGCCCCCACCATGACCAGCAGCACCCGCATGAGCGGCAGCCACAGCAAGAGCCCGGGCAGCGCCAGCGCCAGGACGACGACCAGGGCCCGCCAGCCCGCGACATCGGGCTCTCTCCCCGGAGCGCGCGCAACGAGCAGCAGCGCCGCGCTGCCGCACAGCGCCGGCAGGGTGAACACATAGCTCGCCCCCGGCACCCAGAACGACAGGAGCAGCGACGGCAAGGTCCACGGCAGCAGGGTGCCGGCGGCAGTCGCATAAACGTCGAACAGGCGCCGCGGCGGCGTCCCCGCCTTCCCCGCCTTCCGGCGCTCCAGCAGCCACTGCCCTGCGCTCCCGGCCGCCGCGGTCAGGAGGGTCAGCGCCAGCCAGGTCGGCAGCGGCCGGCTCTGCCACGGGCGCGGCTGCCCGGCCAGCCAGACGATCAGCTTGCTGACGACAAAGCCCACAGCGACCGCCAGGCCCAGCGTCGCCAGCACCCCCGCCGCGCCCGCTGCCACCGCCCGTCCGCCGCCGCGCCGCCCGAGCAGCACCACCGCCGCCGCCAGCAGCAGCGCCTGCGCGATCGCCAGCACCTTGGCCCAGAGCGCCCGATACAGCACGAGCCGCAGCGTGAACAGCTCGAACCACACCGCGTCGTCATCGATCGTCGGCAGCTCGGCCCGCTCCAGCAGCGCCCGGGTCGTCGCCAGGCCCTGGTCGCCCATGTGCTGGACGCTGCGCTGGTCCAGGTTCTCGGCGCTGTCGCGCGGCGTGTGGTAGTCCCAGACGTGATCGGCGAACGCGAAGTTGAGGCCGCGCAGCCCGGCGGCCTTGGTCACCGTCAGGTCGGTGTCGTTGGGCAGCGTCTTGTAAAGCGAGTAGATGACCGAGCTCGCGACCGGCCGCGCCACCGCCCGGCCGTACAGCTCGACGAGCCAGGCGCTCTTCTCGCTGGTCTCGAACATCGCGGTCTGGCCGGCGTTGCCGCGGGCCTCGAAGTTGAGGACGGCGGCGACGTTGCGCGCCCACGGTCCCTGGCACAGTACGCGCGCCCCGAGGAGGCCCCGCTCCTCGCCGTCATCGATGACCACCAGCAGCGGCCGGCGCAGCGCGGGGCGGTGGCGCAGCACGCGGAGGATCTCAAGTACGGTGGCCACCCCGGCGGCATCGTCGCCCGCCCCCGGACCGGCAGCCACCGAGTCGTAGTGGGCGAGCAGCATCACCGCCGGCTCGGTCTCGGCGACGCCCGCGGGGACAAGGCGTGCGATCACGTTCTGCACCGGGCCGCAGGTTCGCCGCGGCGTGCAGGCCGTGCCCGACTCGATCTGCGGCGTCAGCTCGAGCTGCTTGAGGCGAGCGATCACCCAGTCGCGCGCCTGCTCGTGCGCGGGCAGGCTCGACTCGCCCGGCCGCGGCGACGGCCGGGGGCCAAAGGCGGTGAGCGCGACCACGTCCTGGTAGGCGCGCGCGACCGAGAACTCATCCGGCGCCGCCTCCCGCGTGCGCACCGCCGGCGGCGCGTGGGTCGCGACGACCCCGGCGAGGATCGCCGCGGCCAGCGCCAGCGCCACCGCGCACTGCGGCGCCCCGAGCGAGCCAGTACCGGAAGTCTCAGCGTTCATCGCCCGAACTTGCGCCTACTCACCAAAGGGCACAAGCCGATCCTCGCGCAGGCTGAGGTGGCGCACCGAGAAGTCGGTCCCGTCGACGTCGACCACGCACACGTTCACCTTGTCGGCCTGCAGGCGGGTCCCCGGGCGCAGGGCGAAGCGGGTGCCGGTGAGCGGGATCGTCCCATGATCGCCCTGGCAGGCGGCGACGCAGACGCTCTGGTTTAGCGGATAGTGGTAGGTACCGCTCGCCGTGCCGACGTGGACCTGGCGCACCGTGCCGTCGGCGAACGCCAGCTCCTGCTCCCACACCAGGTGCTCGTGGCCCGAGAAATAGGCGGCCACCTGCCCTTGCGCGAGCAGCGACCCGAGCTGGTTTTTATAGGTCTCGCTGGTGTGGCCGATCATCGACACCAGCGGCACGTGGCCGATGACCAGCCGCAGCCCCGCGCCGGCCGCCGCCGCGAGATCGTCTTGCAGCCAGGTCGCTACCGCGGGCTCCAGCTTCTGATCGACGGCGTGGATGAGGCTCAGGTGCACCCCGTCGAGGTCGAACGAGTAGCACAGCGGCGGGTTGCCGCCGTCAAGCAGCGGCGCCACCCCCGTGAAGTCGCTCTGGAGCGTCGGCCAGGCGGCGCTGTACTCGCTGCGGTGCGTCGCTGTGTAGTAGTCGTGGTTGCCGGCGATCGCCAGCACCGGGATGCCGGCCTCGCGCAGCGGCGCCAGCGCCCGCTGAAAAGAGTGCCACCACAGGCGCACCTTGTCGGCGCCCACCCCGTCGTCGGGATTGCCCACCGTCGCGTCCCCGCCGACGACGACGAAGCGCGGGGCGAGCTCGGTGAGCCGCGCGACCACCGTGGCGAAGTTGGCCGGCACCTGGCCGCTGCTGAAGACGTGGATGTCGGCCACGATCGCAAAGCTCCACTGCGCCATCGACTCTCCTTGGTGCTTCTCGGGGTGCCGCTGGGATGCCTCTGGGGCCGCCCGCGCGGAAATTTCGCCGCTGCCGCTATGGTGACACACTCCCGGGTCGCAAAGGGAGGCTGGCCGCGGCCGGGGTTCTTGCAATGTTTTCCCGAGCTTGGCTATACCTGCCCTATTAACCCAGCGCTCGGGCGCGCTTTCCCGGGCCGCTTCCAGGTCCATAAGGAACTTACTACATGAGCGACTCCGACTCTCTCCGCCGGCCCGCCGGCTCCTCCGACCCTGCCAATCCTTCCGTCCCGGCGGCTGCAACACGCCATGTGCCGGGCGCCCGCTCGTTCGCCGAGACCCTGGAGCGCGCTCTGGCCAAGCTGCCCGCCGGTCAGGCCCTGGCGGCCGGCGGCACCCTGGCCGGGCTCCTCGGCCTTTTGCCCGGCTGCGATCCGGCGGCCCCCGCCACCCCCGCCGAGGCCCCGGCCGGCGCCGCGGCGCTCCAGCAGGAGGTCATCGCCTACGGCCAGCACGACTGGGCGCAGAACCTGGGCATCCACGACCCCAGCAAGGTCAGCTACCACAACGAGTTCTGGCGCGACCTCAGCAACTGCAACACCCGCTTCGGCTGCCTGTCGATCACCGTCTTCGTCAAGGTCAGGGTCCGCCCGGTCGCCGGCGCCGATCTGGCCTACAAGAAGGTGGGCGCCGTCTACCGCGAGATCAACCAGGACAACCCGATCACCGTCAACGGCTTCTACTTCGCCACCCTCCCCGACGGGATGGAAGAGTGGCACGTGCCGGTAAAGAGCACCGCCCACGCCGGCACCTTCACCTTCAACGTCTGGTACGAAGACGGCAAGGGCGGCCGCTTCTACGACGACAACAACGGCGAGCTGTGGGCGCTGCGCTGGCAGGACGATCTGTCCGACTACACGACCCTGAGCCAGGACTTCGCCGGCACCAGCGCCGTCTTCAAGGCCACCGGGGTCAGCGGCACCCTGAGCTTCATCGTCGAGGATCTCGACTACGACAAGGAGCTCCGGCTCGTCTACAGCACCGACGACTGGGCCACCTCGCACACCCTGGGCATGGGCGCCGCGACGGACAAGAACTCCATCCACTGGGTCAGCAACGTCAGCCGCGACTTCGAGCGCTGGCAGGTGAGCCTCGATCTGCCCGGCGCCTTCACCAGCTTCCGCTACAAGCTTGTCTACAAGCACGGCGTCGTCGGCGGCGCCCAGCCGGTCGAGTTCACCCTGGGCGGCCCCTCCGGCCTCGTGCTGCCGCGGAGCTAGCATGTGCGTCGCCACCGACCTGCACGGGCACACGTATTACTCCGACGGCACCCAGGGCCCGGAGGACTTCGTGGCGACCCGGCTGGCCGGTGGCGTGCGGGTCCTGGCGGTCACCGACCATGATCTGCTCGCGGCGGTCGCGCCCGTCTCGGCGGCGGCGGCGGCGCGCGGGGCGCTGGTGATCCCGGCGCTTGAGGCGACGGCGTTCGTGGGGCTCGGCAGCGAGGCGGCGGAGCAGTTCCACATCCTGGGCTACTACCCGCCGCGGCGGCTCCAGGACGGGAGTCTGCAGCGCTCGTTTTTCTATCAGCGCGGGCTGCGCGTGCAGGCCACCTGGCGGCAGTTCACGCTGGACTGGCTCGCCGGGCTGGTGCCCGCGGATCGCGAGGCGCTCGACCCCGAGGGCGAGCTCGCGCGGCTGCCGGCGGCGGAGTTTCCCGCCCTGCAGCGGGTGCTGACGCTGATCGTGACGCGCCTTGACGCGCAGCGGCCGCAGGTGTTTCGCCACTTCATCCGCAGCCACGTGCGGTTCTGGACCGAGCACCCGGAGCTGTTCGGCTGGAGCCCGGAAGAGCTCATCGATGCCCTGCGCGCCGACGGGGCCGTCGATGTCGTCGCCCACCCGGCGCGCTATCGCGATCAGGAGCGGCTGGCGCGCGTGCTGCTCGGCGCCTCGGGGGTCGAGGTCTACACCTCGCGCCACCGGCCGGAGTGGGCGGCGCGCTTCCGCGCTTTCGCCGAGCAGCACGGCAAGCTGTGGACCGCCTCGGCGGACGACCACGGCAAGGCGGCGTACGTGCCGCCGCCGTGCGGCACGCCGCGGTGGGTGGTCGAGCGGCTCCTCGACGCTCCCCTGCCCTCATGACCCGGCTCGACCTGCGGGCCTACCTACGCCCGGGGGCCCGCCCGGGTGAGCGGCCGGTGGTGCTGCGGCTGCCGGCGTCCGGCCCCGCCGGCCAGCTCGGCGCCGAGGTGCGCGGCGAGTTCACCCACTTCTTCGCGCCGGTGCCGCTCGCCGCGACCCCCACCGGCGATCGCGAGGCCACCGTCTACGTCGGGCCCGGCGCCTACGCCTACAAGTTCCGCACCGACGACGGGCGCTGGCACCTCGATCCAGACAACCCGCGCACCCGCGCCTGCGACGGCGAGCAGAACAGCCTGCTGGTCATCGACGGCGCCGCCGAGCCGGTCCTGCACGCCCCGGCGCACCCGCTGCTCCACCTGCGGCGCGACGGCCGCCTGTGCGTGCGCGCGGGGCTGCGCAAGGGCGCCGGCGACCGCCTGACCGTGCGCTGGCGCGAGGACGCCGAGCACCGCACCCCGATGCAGCTTTTGGCAGAAGAGGACGAGCACCTGCTCTTCGAAGCCGACCTGCCCACCAGCCAGCGCGAGGTGGTGTACCTGTTCGAGCTCGCCAGCGGGCAGCCGGTCGGCCACGGCGGCGGCGGCGGCCAGGCGTTCCGCGTCCGCCGGCGCGACCTCCAGCAGGACGAGCCTTCCTGGTGGCCCGACGCGGTGGTCTACACGGTGCTGCTCGACCGCTTCCGCCGCGGCGGCGCGCCCGACTGGCCGACCGGCCGCGGTGAGCGCGAGCGCCTGGGCGGCGACCTGTGGGGGGTCATCGAGGCCCTGCCCTACCTGGCCGACCTCGGCGTGAACACCCTGCACCTCACGCCGGTGGGGTACGCCTACTCGGCGCACCGCTACGACGCGGTAAGCCCGCTGCGCGTCGATCCGGCCCTGGGCGGTGAGCCGGCGCTGCAGGCGCTGCTGGCCGCGGCGCACCGGCGCGGCCTGCGCGTCCTCTTGGACCTCGTGCTCACCCACGTGCACCGCGACTTCCTGCCGTTCTGCGACGTGCGGGAGCGCGGCTGGGAGTCGCCCTACGCCTCGTTCTTTCAGCTCTACCGCCACCCCTTCTCCGCGGGCCCCTACCCCGGTTACCAGCACTACCAGAAGGGCCAGTGGCAGGAGCCGCTGCTAAACCTCGACAGCGATGCGGTCGCCGCCTACCTCGTCGAGCAGTGCGTCCACTGGGTGCAGCTCGGGGCCGACGGGCTGCGGCTCGACGCGGTCGCCGAGGCGCCGCTGGGCCTTCTGCGGCTGCTGCGCGCCGCGGTGCGGGCGGTGCGACCCGACGCGGTGCTGCTCGGTGAGGTGACGCCCGCCAACACCTACCGCTACACCGACGAGGCGCTCGACTGCGCGACCGACTTTCCGCTGCAGCAGGCGCTCTACGACTGGCTGTGGCGGCGGCACAAGGACGCGCGCGGGTTCGCCGCCGCCAGCGCCCGGCGCGCCTTCTGGCGCGGGCCGCCCAGCGCCGCGCTCAGCTTCACCGCCACCCATGATCAGCCGCGGCTGTTGAGCCTCGTCGGCGACGCCCGGGTGGCGCGCCTGGCGCACCTGGTGCTGCTGCTGCGGTCGGAGGTGCCGGCCATCTACTACGGCGACGAGCTCGGGCTGCGCAGCGATGCGCCCGCGCGCAGCTTCGAGGACGCCTGGCCGGATCGGCTGCCCATGCCGTGGTCGGACGCCGCCGGCGACCCCGAGACGCGGGCGCTGTTCGCCGCCGCCCTGCGCCTGCGCCGCGAGCAGGCGGCCCTGCGCCGCGGCGACCTTGTGCCCATCGAGCTCGCCGAGTCGGCCCAGGTGCTGGCCTTCCGCCGCCAGCTCGGCCCCGTCGTGCTCGAGGTCTACGCCCACGGCGCCGCGGCCGACCTCACGGTGCCCCTGGCCGCCGGCCCGGCCGGGGCGACCGTCCTTCTTACCCTCGGCGACGCCGCGGTGACGGCCGGACACGTACGGCTCGGACCCTACGCCGCCGTGGTCGTCGAGCGCCACCCCGCCGCCGCCGCCGTCGCCCTCACCGAGCGGCTCCTGTCCGACAACCGCGAGCGCTGCGCCGCCGCCTTCCGCGCCGGCCAGCTGACCCCCCTCTCGCTGCCCGCAAGCCTCTATCTCACCGTCACCGAGCGCTGCAACCTCCGCTGCCAGCACTGCATCACCCAGGCCCCCGAGCGCACCGCCACCGGCCGCGCCCGCACCATGCAGCCGTGGCTCCTGGACGCACTGTCCGACGGCCTCGCCGCCGCCGACTACTTCGGCTTCGCCCACGGCGGCGAGAGCCTGGTCGCCCCCATCTTCAAGGACCTCCTAGGCCGCATCAAGACCGCCCGCCACGGCCGCCCCTACACCGTGCACCTCCTGAGCAACGGCATGCTGCTCACCCCGCAGACGGTCGAGGAGCTGGTCGAGCTCGGGGTGAACAGCCTCGCCGTCTCCCTGGACGGCGTCACCGCCGAGACCAACGACGCCATCCGCCTCGGCGCCGATCTCCGCGTCATCGCCCACAACCTCCGCCACGCGGTGGCGCTGCGCCAGCACCGCGGCATCGATCTGCGCATCGGCATCTCGACCGTCCTTCTGGCCGCCAACCTCGACGAGCTCCCCGCCCTCGGCAGCTTGGCGGTGGAGCTCGGCGTCGACTGGCTGAAGGTCGAGGAGACCTACCCCATCAACGACTTCTCGCGCCACAACCTGCTCAAGCCGCGCCACCGCCGCCCCCAAGAGGCCCTGGCCGCCCTCCGCCGCACCGTCGAACCCGCCGGCGTCGTCGTCATCGACCACCTGGCCCCGCCCAGCGGCTGCCCCTGCTCCAGCCCCGATCCCGCCTACGCGGAGTTCCGCAGCAGCGACGATTTCGCCAACCGCGCCCGCTTCCTCCCCTGCCGCGCCGCCTGGGAGCTCCTGTGCGTCGACCCCGACGGCACCGTCCACCCCATCGACTACGCCCATCCCCCGCTCGGCAACCTGCTCCACACCCCGCTCCTGGAGCTGTGGCACAGCGAGCCCGCCCAGCGCCTCCGCCGGACCGCCCTGACCCGCATCTCTCCCGAACAGCGCCAGCGCTGCCCTTACTAAGTGGGAACGCCGCTGTGGCGCACGAAGGCGCGCTCTTGATCGCCGGCGAGCCTTCGCGTTAAGAAGCTGCATGAGCTCGGAGACAGAGTCGCACTCGGTCACGCTGCGCATCGATGTGGCCTGGGGCGACATGGACGCGCTCGCACACGTCAACAATACGGTGTTCCTGCGCTGGTTCGAGTCGGCGCGCATCGTCTGGTGGGAGCGGCTCGGCCTCGCCGCGGGCCCAGACGGCATCGGACCCATCCTGGCGCGCACCACGATCGACTACCGCCAGCCCGTCACCTATCCCGACACCATCGAGGTGTGCGCGAAGACGCTGCGCGTCGGCGGCAAGTCGGCGACGCTCGGTTATAAGGTGCGGAGCAGCATGCAAGGCGGCGCCGTCGTGGCCGAGGGGGAGACGGTCATCGTGCTGTTCGACTACCGGCGCAAGACGACCGTACAGATTGACGACGCGCTGCGCCGCAAGATGGAGACCGGCGCGGCCGGCTGAGCACCCGGCGGGCGCCGGCCCTGGAGGCAACAGCTCGACGGCAAGCGCGCGACCTAGCATTACGGACCAGTCTCCATGAGAGGTCTCATTCGCGCGTAAGATGGGTACGAAGATGAGCTTGATCACCGCAGGACTGGCACGCACGCGCGAAGATCTGCGCGACATCCTCGACCTGCAGCGCGCGAACCTGGAAGCCGCCCTGTCTGCCACCGAAGTACGCGCGCAGGGCTTTGTAACCGTGGTCCATACCTTGGAGATCCTGGAGCAGCTGCACGCGCTCGCCGCCAGCGTGATTGCCCGTGCTCCCGACGGAGCCCTGGCCGGCTACGCGCTGACCATGCTGCCGGCCTGCCGCGGACTCCTGCCGGTGCTGGCGCCGATGTTCGCGCTCCTCGACACGCTCGTCATCGACGGGCGGTCGCTCCGCAGCAGCCGCTTCTATGTCATGGGACAGATCTGCGTCGCCCGCCCCTTCCGCGGGAGCGGAGTGGTAGAGGCGCTCTACCATGAACACGCCGCGCGTTACCGCGACCGCTTCGACTGGCTCGTCACCGAGGTGGCCACCCGCAACGAGCGCTCGCTACGCGCCCACGCGCGCATCGGCTTCCGCGAGATCGCGCGCAACCGCGACGCCGCCGACGAGTGGTCCATCATCGCGTGGGATCTGCGCTGACTCTTGGGGCGGCTCGTCTGCCGTAGGCGCGGCGGAGCAACGCTCCTATGACGCATCTTTTGCTCTGCGTGCTCCGAGCGCAGGTGCTCGGTCGCGGATCGCCGGGTGCCCGCCGGCAGCATGGCTCCACAGTCCGGCCAGAGCGAGGGTAAGCAGCAGATAGTAACAGGCAAGCAGCGACATCATCGTCTCGGGCCAGCGGACCAGAGCCAGCGCCATCGCCGCGCTGGCAGCGGCCATCGCCCAGCAGCCCGGCAAGAAGTGCAGAGCGATCACCGCGAACGAGCCCGCAAGCACGACCTGCTCCATGGCAAGGATGTGCGTGATACCCTGGCCGAGCAGACACCCGACGCCACGGACCATGAACAGCTGGGCCAGTAAAAGAATCATCAGCTTGACCAGGCCCAGATGGAACGCATTTTCGCGCAGCGAGCGCCGCAGCCCAAACGCCATGCCGGAGACGCCGAGCAGCAGCGTGCCTGCCGAGCCGACGATGCGCGCGGGAGTCAGCCAGCGCTGAGCGCGCAACAGATACATCAGGACTGTCATCGCCCCCATCCCGAGCACCATCGGAATGATGAAGCTCCGGCGCGTCATCGGGGCGAGAGCGGGATCGCGCTGCGGGTCCACCACGAGCGCGGACAAGAGCTCCGCCATCGCGGCGTAACGCTCCTCCGGCGCGGCCGCCAGCCCGCGGCGCAGCGCGGCATTGATGCGGGCCGGGACCGTGCTGCCCGCCGGCGCCGGTCGCAGACGCCCTGCCTGCACGTTGGCAGAGAGCGCGGCCAGCGTGTCGCCGGCGAACGGGGCCATCCCGTACAGCGCCGCGTACAGCGCCGCGCAGAAGCTCCACTGGTCGCTGCGACTGTCTGCGGTCTCGCCGCGGTGCTGCTCCGGCGACATATAGGCCGGCGTGCCCAGGATCGCTCCCTGCAGCGTCAGTGACACCAACGCCGGGCGGTCCGGGGTTCCCGGCAGCGCGGCGGGCAGCGACTCTTCACTCCTTAGACCACGGGCCAGTCCGAAGTCTGCCACCCGCGCGCGACCGTCCTTGCCGACCAGCACATTGTCGGGCTTGAAATCGCGATGGACCAGACCGGCGCGGTGCGCCGCATCCAGACCTTCGCCGGCGGCCCGATACATCTGCAGCACCTCATCCCAGCTGGGACCAGAGGCTTGCCAGGCCGTCAGGGTCGCCCCATCGATAAACTCCATCGCGATGAACACCTGACCGTCCGCCTCGCCGACTTCGTAGACGCTGACGACGTTGGGGTGCGAGACCCGGGCCAGCGCCTGGGCCTCCCGGATGAGTCGCGCTCGCCGCTCGGCGCCCGGCGGAGCGACCGACCGCAAGAGCTTGACCGCGACCTTGCGATCGAGCTCCTCGTCATAGGCAGCATAGACCACGCCCATGCCGCCCTCGCCAAGCGGGCGCAGGACGGCATAGCGGCCGATGCGCGCGGGCGACAACGGGACAGCAAGGCTGGCTGCCTCCGAAGGCCCAGCCGCGCCCTCCGCGCGCTCGAAGGTCGAGGCCAACATCTCGGCGGCAATCTCAGAAGGCCGATGAGGGGAACCCATGATGCGCTCAGAATAGTGCCAGGGGCGTTTCTCGCAACAGGCTTGAAGGTCCGTCGCAAAAATAGCGGAATTTGGGCGGCTTGCTCGTCGATGAGGTGAATTACGTCCGCGATCAAGGGGGTGCTCCCTTGGCGAAGCTCGGGATATTTCCTAACATACGTGCCGCAGAGCCCGCGCCATGCAGGCGCTGCGCACAGGTCAGGACTATAGGAGATGACGATGACCGACCAGGCAGCCGACACGGGGCTTCAGCTCTTTTCCACCGCAACCGACGACAACCGGCTCGAACTGTCCCTGCGGCGGGTGCCTGTCCCGACGCCGGGCGCGGAGGAGGTCGTGGTGCGGATCGAAGCGACGCCGCTCAACCCCTCGGACCTCGGGCTGCTGCTGAGCGCCGCCGAGCCGGCGAGCTTCCAGGTCACAGCGTCCGGCGACCAGCCGGTGACGACCGGCACCATCCCCGCGGCGCTGGCCCGCGTCGTCGCCGCTCGCAAGGGCAAGTCGCTGCCGGTCGGCAACGAGGCGGCGGGCACGGTGGTGAAGGCGGGTGAGTCTGCGGCAGCGCAGGCGCTGCTGGGCAAGACTGTGGCGATCGTCGGCGGAGCCATGTACTCGCAGTACCGTCTGCTCAAGGCCCGCGACTGCCTGGTGCTGCCGGAAGGCACGACCGCGGAACAAGGGGCCTCGAGCTTCGTCAACCCGATGACGGCGCTGGCCATGGTCGGTATGCTGCGCCGCGCCGGCGAAAAAGCGCTGGTGCACACGGCCGCCGCATCCAACCTGGGGCAGATGCTGGTGAAGCTGTGTCAGGCCGATGGCATCCCGCTCGTCAACATCGTGCGCAGCGAGGAACAGGTGGCGCTGCTCCGCTCCCTGGGCGCGACCCATGTCTGCAACTCCTCATCGAGTGAGTTCATGCGCGAGCTTATCGCGGCAATCACCGAGACGGGCGCCTTCCTCGCCTTCGATGCGATCGGCGGCGGACCCCTGGCCGGTCAGATCCTGACCGCTATGGAGGCGGCGGCCACCGCGCGCACGCCGGGATTTTCCGTCTATGGCTCGCCGCAGCACAAGCAGGTCTACGTCTATGGCCGGCTCGACACCACACCGATGCAGCTCGGAGGCGGGTTCGGCCTCGCCTGGGGAGTGGGAGGGTGGCTGCTTACGCCCTATCTGCAGCGGCTCGCGGCCGAGGAAGTCGCGGCAATGCGCCGCCGCGTGGCAGAGAATCTGCGCACGATCTTTGCGAGCCAATACACGCGCCGGATCACACTGCAGGAAGCGCTTCAGCCCGAGATCATCCTCGCCTACAGCAGGCGCGCAACGGGCGAGAAATACCTGATCACACCGGCCGCAAGTTAATACCCGCCCCCCTAATGATGGTGATGGTGGCTGCGGCCGCCCGCTCCCCCGGAGAGGCCGGGGGTGTTTACCAGACTGACATGGGCCTTGAACGGCTCGTACGAAATCCCCCAGCCGCCGTCCCCATGGACCAACTTCGGCCACAACATGATCTCAAGCACGGCCTCGCAGCGCGTCCGCGGCTCTGCAACCTCGCGCGGCAGTCCGGTCACCTTGATGTAGATGAAGCCGAGGTGCCGTCCGGGCTCCGGCTCGACCTGGATGTCCTCCAGTCCCGGCGTAGGAACGCCGCACATCCGGGTTGCCGCTTCGCGATCGTTACTTAGATCCCGCCGGACCGCATCGCGATTCCACGGCGAGTCGCTCGCCGAACAGCCAGCCAGCAGCAGCAGCAGCACAGCTGACAGCTTGAGAAGCTCACGCATGATTCACCCCCACCGCCGCCGCCGCGCGCCGGTTTGCGTCCTTTGCGGTGGCCCCTCAATGATAACAAATCCTAGTGTCGCCATGGTGGCTGCTAACCCTTCTGCTAACCCCAGCGACGCGTCAGCAGTTTGCCACTCGTCAGGGATCCCGTGTTCGTTTTCCCCGACCAGGATAGTGCACCGAGTCAGGGAGGAACGGCCTTTCGCCCTCGCCGGGGCCACGCTGCTGGTTTATTCCTTATTTGAGTCACCCAAAATTGAATAACTAAGGCCATAGTTCTCTATGTTAATATCAATCGAAGAAACTTTTCACTTGACGGTCGACATTTACTAAGTTAATAGGCTACCGTGCAGATCACGCGAAATACAACAAAGTGTCTGGCCGAGTGCTTCGCGTTCAGCAACAAAACCGGCCAGCGCCACTGCATCGTCGTGATCAAGGCCACCTACGATGTGCGCCCGGACGGTCGTTGCGATTGGGCAGAGGAGCCCTTCCCGTGGGTCTATGCCGATGACTACCCGGGAGATCCAGGCTGCACGGCCATGCGATATGAGCAGGACTTTGCGCCAATCAAGCCGCGTATCGATGTCCTCATCAATGGCCTAGCCATGGCGCCCGCAGGGCGGTCTGTAGAAACGCTGCGGGTGATGATCACCGGACCCAACCTGGACAAGGAAATCCAGGTAACCGGCGATCGTACCTGGACCAGCGGCCTGTGGGGCATTGAAGCAAGCAGACCTCAGCCCTTTACCCACATGCCCTTGACGTGGCAGCGTGCGTTTGGCGGCTCGGACCTGTCGCACGGCCATCAGAGCCGCCATGGCACCGAATTGCGCAATCCGGTGGGTGTAGGATTTCACCTCAACGATGATAAGGCGACCATCATCGGACAGCCCCTGCCCAATATCGAGCACCCGCAAGCCCGGATGCGCACTTGGTCAGATAAGTCCGATCCGGTGGGCGTCGGCCCGATCGGCCGCAGCTGGATGCCGCGCGTCCGCTTCGCCGGGACCTACGACCGTCGCTGGCTGGAAGAGACGATGCCGTTTTTGCCAGCGGATTTTGACGAACTATACTTCTTGTCCGCCCCCCAGGATCAGCAGCTCGCTGCGCTCCCAGCGGGCAGCGTCTTTGTCTGCCATAACCTGAGCGAAGAGGGCCGGTTCATCGTTCAAATCCCAGCTCTGGCAGTCTCGGTGCGTTATTTGTTCGACGATCACATCGAGCTGCGTCGCGCGGTCCCTGACACCGTCCTTATCGAGCCGCACGCCCGAAGGCTGGTCATGCTGAGCCGCGTTCAGGCCCAGCTGCCCAGACGGCTGACGGCTGACGGCCTTGCGAGAGATCCAGGTCGGTCCGCCGCCGCGCCTGCGCAGCCCCGCCAAGCCTCATTATCGCAGCCTGGGGCAGGCTGTGGCGGCCTTGAAAAGGCGAGGCTGAAGCATGCAATCGTCTCCCATGCATGCAAGCTGCCTCAGCCTGGTCTCTGCCGTTGGACTAACTCCGGAGAGCGCCTGCGCTGCCATGCGCGCCGGGCTCGTTCGCATCGGCGAGACCTCGTTCAAGGACAACCGGGCGGACCCGATCGTGGGAGCTGTGGTGCCTGGGCTCGGGCCAAGGGTGCGGGGCCGGCAACGCATCGTCGAGCTCTTGTGTTGTGTACTCGCCGGGCTGCCGCAGCGCCTGCCGAGCGGGCTCAGGCCCGGCTCAGTCCCGCTCTTGTTCTGTACGCGGGAGGTCGACTGCCCCGGGGCGGACCTCGGTGGAGTACTGGCAGAGGCCGAGGCCCGGCTGAACCTCGGCCTGCGGGTGGCGGATGCCAGCGAGTTTGCCGATGGCACCGTGGCAGCCTTCAAGGCCATGGCGCATGCAAGACGGCTGTTCACACGGGGCGCAGCGCAGGCGGCCCTTATCGTCGCGGTCGACTCGCTGATGGATACACGGACCCTGCACTGGCTAGACGAGCACAAGCGATTGAAGAAAGACGAGAACCCCGATGGCGTGATCCCAGGCGAAGCGGCTTGCGTCACTCTGGTCACCAGCTGTCCGTTGTTCTCTGCGGCGCCGTGCGTGGCCGGGCTGGGCTTTGGTCACGAGACTGCAACCGTGCTCAATGAGGAACCGCTCTTGGGCAAGGGAATGGCCGGCGCGGTGCGTGATGCCCTGGCCGAGGCGGGGCTGAGAATGCACGAGGTGGCGTTCCGGCTCAGCGATGTCGCAGGCGAGTCGTACGGATTCGAGGAGCTGGCGCTGGCACAGATCCGCAATACGACCATCCCGCGCTCGTCGCAAAGCTTGCTGCATCCTGCAAGTTCAATAGGAGATTGTGGCGCGGCCAATGGTCTATTGCAGCTGGCCTGGGCCGAGCAGGCAATGCGAAGACGATACGCTCGCGGCCCTGTCGCCCTGGCTCACGCCAGCGCCCATACGGGCTCTCGCGCCGCGGCGGTTCTGCTGGACCCGCAGTGGAGGCCATGATGTCGCACAAGGTTTACGCCGGAGACATGGCAGTGGCCGGCAAAGCAGGCCAGAACAAATCTATTGCCCGCTTCCCGGACGTCTGCATGTCGCCCCCGCCACCCCCGGCCGGCCCCGCCCCCGTCCCCTCCCCCCAGATCCG